>NZ_BAAAMR010000152.1:0-17976 GCF_039529375.1 Actinomadura napierensis | reverse complement strand
GCGTCCCGCTGGCCGCGCTGATGGCGGCCGTCCCCGCCGCCGTCCAACCGGAAACCGCGGCGGCGTCCGCCTCGCCGCCGTCCGGCGCGGTGCGGGCCGCCGCGCCCCGCAAGGCGGACTTCGGCCTGCGGCGCGGCGCCAACCTCGACCGGCCGCTGCGCGCCCTCGGCGAGAGGCTCGCCAAGAGCGGCGTCCAGGCGCTGATCAACGCCTCGGGGCAGCGGCACCTCGCGAGCGGCTGCGGCGGCGCGGCCAAGGTGCCCGCCGGCGCGCGCGTCCACTGCTTCGACAAGCAGGACTCGGCGACCAAGAAGTGGTACCCGCAGGGCGTCACGACGGTCTCCGACGCGGCGGTCGACGGGCGGTGGGGCGCGGGCCGCCCGATCCTCGTCTCCTGGCACAACCACGGAGCCGTCCGGCTCACGTTCGTGAACCCGGACCGGCGCACCTACCGGCACGTCCTGCTCGTCTACCCGGTCATCAGGAACGGGAAGGTCTCCTACAGCGACGTCGCCCTGCACGCCGGCGGCATCGCCTGGTTCGGCGACAAGCTCTACGTCGCCGACACCCGCGCGGGGCTGCGCGTCTTCGACATGCGGCAGATCTACGACCTCGGCCGCAGCCGGAACGGATCGACGCAGCACGCCGAGCGGGTCGGCCTGCACGACGGCAAGTACTACGGGCACGGCTACCGGTACGTCATGCCGCAGACCGGCAGCTGGCAGTACGCCCACGGCTGGGCCGGCGCCAAGTGCACCGGCCACGGCGCGCCCCGCGTGTCGTGGATGTCCATCGACCGCACCGCGGCGCACCCGTCGCTGATCGCCGGCGAGTACTGCAAGGAGAAGGAGCCGCGCGGACGCGTCGCGACATGGCCGCTGCGCAACGGCACCGGGATCGTCGCCGGGCACGACGGCGTCGCCTACCCGGACTGGGTCGCGAGCCTGCCCGGCGACCGCACGCAGGGCGGTGTCCGGGCGCACGGGCACTGGTGGTTCACGCAGAGCCACGGGTCCAAGCGCGGCACGATGCTCCAGGCCGACCAGCGCGGCCACGGCTGGCGGCACGTGTCCAAGCGGACGATCTCCTACGGTCCCGAGGACCTGAGCTGCTACCGCGCCCAGCACCGTGTCTGGACGCTGGCGGAGTACCCGAACAAGCGCGCTCTCTGGGGCCTCCCCGCCCCGCAGTGCCGCTGGTAGTCCGCTCGGCGGGCCGGTGCGGACGTCCCGCGCCGGCCCGCCCGTTCACGCGTCGACGGTGACCCGTGCCCGGCTCTCCCGCCGGACGGGCCGCCGCTCCCGCCCCAGCGCCACCACGGCGAGGGCGCCGACGCCCAGCCCGGCACCGATCCACGCGGTGGTGGAGTACCCGGCGCCCGCGTCCAGCGCCAGCCCGCCCAGCCACGGCCCGACGGTGATGCCCACGTTGAACGCCGAGGTGCTCGTCGCGGCGACCAGCGTCCGGGACGCGTCCGACAGCGCGAACACCCGCGAGTTGAGCGCCGGATTGATCGCGAACCCGAACAGGCCCAGCAGGAACACCAGCACCATGACCGGCACCGGGGAGCCCAGCGTCAGCGCCAACCCGGCCGACACCGCCACCAGCCCGGCTATCCCCGCGTAGAGGGTCGCCATGGGCCGGGCGTCGGCCGTCCGCCCCCCGAGCGCGATCCCGATCAGCGTGCCCGCCCCGTACAGCGCGAGCACAGCCGGAACCCATTGCTCCGGGATGCCCGTCGCGTCCTCCAGCATCGCGCCGAGATAGCTGAAGGTGACCATCAGCGCGGCCATGGCCAGCGACGTCGTCGCGTAGGACAGCCACAGCCGCGGCCTGGCCATCGCGCGCAGCTCGGCTCCGAGACGCGGCGCGGCCTCGTCCGGCCGCCCGCCCTTGACCGTCGCCGCGACCCCGGCCATCGCCGCGAGCGACATCGCCGCGACCGCCCAGAACACCGACCGCCAGCCGAGGTGCTGCCCGAGGACGGTCCCGGCGGGCAGCCCGAGGACGGTGGCGAGGGTGAGCCCGCCCGCCACGATCCCCATCGCGCGGCCCCGCGCGTTCGCCGGCACCAGCCCGATCGCCGCCGCCGCGGCGACCGCCCAGAACCCCGCGTACACGAACGCCGCGGCCACCCGCGTCGCGAACAGCACCCCGTACCCGGGCGTCAGCGCGCCCGCCACGTGCATGAGCGCGAACAGCGTCAGGAACGCCAGCAGCGACCGCCGGTGCGGCCAGCGCAGCGTGAGGACGGCCAGCACCGGCGCGCCCACCAGCATCCCGACCGCGAACGCCGAGATCAGCAGCCCCGCGTCCGGCACGGACACGCCGAGGTCCGCCGACATCTGCGGCAGCAGCCCGGCCAGCATCATCTCCGAGGTGCCCTGGGCGAAGATCGCCAGCCCCAGGACGTAGACGGCGAGTGGCATCGGTCATCTCCCGTATTGGATTGAACAGTTCAAAACCGGTCCATGAAAAAAGGCGGGCCGCCGCCCGCCGGCTCGGATCAGATCGCCGCCAGGGCCGTCTCGGCGATCGTCTGCAGCGTCCGCTCGTCCGCGCCGCCGCGCGCCGCGACGCGCATCCCGCTGATGGTCGCGATGACGAAGTGCGCCAGGCCCTCCGCGTCCCGGCCCGCGTCGATCTCGCCGGACCGCTGCCCGCCCTCGATCGCCGCCCGCAGCGCCACCAGCCGCTTCTTCTGGTCCTTCGCGAGCCGCCCGGCGACGTCCTCGTCGCGCGGCGCCATCTCGATCATCGTGTTGACCACCAGGCACCCGGCCGGATCATCGGCCTCCGCCCGCACGGCCCACTCCAGCACCGTCCGCAACCGCTCCCGCACGGGCCGCTCCACGTCCTCCAGCGCCTCGACGACGTTCGCCGTCTTGACGTCCATGTAGCGCGTCAACGCCCTGGTGAACAGGTCGTGCTTGCTGTTGAAGGTGTTGTAGATGCTGCTGCGCCCGAGCCCGGTCGCCTCGCACAGCTCCTGCGTCGACGTCGCCTCGTACCCCGACGCCCAGAAGGCCCGCATGGCGGCCTCCACCGCCCGCTCCTCCTCGAACTTCCGCGGCCTCGCCATGCCCCGACCCTAACACGTTATGGACAGCCCGATCCAATACCCGTCGGCGGGCCCGCGGGCCGGGTGACGGTGATACTTTTCCGGCTACGGTCAGGGGAGGCGACGTGATCACGGTCGAGCAGGTGCGGGAGTTGGCGGTGACGCTGCCCCGGACGTCCGAGCACCTCATCAGGGACCGGGTGAAGTTCCGCGTCGGCTCGATCGTCTACGTGGCGTTCTCGCGGGACGAGACGGTCATGGGGTTCGCGTTCCCGAAGGAGGAGCGGGCGGCGCTGGTCGAGTCCGAGCCGGGGAGGTTCCGGCTGCCCGGCGAGTCGGACATGCGGTTCAACTGGGTCGAGGCGTGGACGGCGGCGCTCGACGAGCCCGAGATGCGCGAGCTGGTCATGGACGCCTGGCGGATGGTCGTGCCGAAGAAGGTCGCCGCCGCCCGTCTCGGCTCATGAGGTGAGCGCCGCGTAGAGCGCCGTGAGCCAGTGCCGGGTGGTGCGGCGGGCCAGGTCGGTGCCCGGCGCGGACGCCTCGAACAGGTGCCACGCGCCCGGCACGTCCTTCACCTCCACCGGGACGCCGGCCTCCATGAGGCGCCGCGCGTAGTCCAGGCCCTCGTCGCGCAGCGGGTCGAGCCCGCACGTCAGGACGTAGGCGGGTGGCAGGCCGGACAGGTCGTCCGCCCGCGCCGGCGCCGCGTAGGGGGAGACGGCGCCGCAGGGCAGGTAGGCGTCCCACATCGCGCGCATCTTGGCGCGGTTGGTGAGGCGCGGGTCGGTGATCCGGTGGGAGGACGGGGTGGCGAGCCGGTCGTCCAGGCACGGGATCAGCAGGGTCTGGAACGCGATGGCGGGGCCGCCCCGGTCGCGCGCCGCGAGGCACAGTGCGGCGGCCAGGCAGCCGCCCGCCGACGCGCCCGCCACCGCGATCCGCGCGGGGTCGGCGCCCAGGGCATCGGCGTTCGCGGCCAGCCAGCGCAGCGTGGCGTAGCAGTCCTCGAAGCCGGCGGGGAACGGATGCTCCGGCACCAGCCGGTAGTGGACGTTCACGACGAGCGAGCCGGTCTCGGTGCAGACGTCCCGCGCCATCGGGCTGGGCCCGTCCAGCTCGCCGTAGCTGAACCCGCCGCCGTGGATGTAGAGGACGGCGGGCAGCGGACCGGGCCCGGCGCCGGCGGGGCGCAGGATCTGCACAGGGATCTCGTTGCCGTCCGGTCCGGGGACGGCCGCCTTCTCGATGAGCACGGCGCCGTCGTCGGGACGCATCAGCGGCGCCATCAGCGCCTTGAACCCGGCGCGCGTCGCCTCGATGTCGGCGACCGGATCGTCCGGCCGGGGCGCCATGCCGGCGAGGACGCCGGCGAGTTCGGGATGGACGTTCACGGGTCCCTCCACAATCTCATTGATACGGTCTCGGTGAGATTGACGCTATGGTCTCACTGAGATGGTGTCAAGGGGGAGGAGGGCGCGCATGGAGGAACCCGGGGTGCAGGCGTACGTCGTGCTCGGGCTGATCGCCCGGCACGGGCCGATGACGCCCTACGAGCTCAAGGCGCGCGTCGAGGAGGGCGTCGAGCCGTTCTGGCCGATCCCGCACGCGCAGCTCTACCGGATCCCCACCCGGCTCGCCGCCGACGGACTGCTCCGCGAGGAGGCCGAGGAGGGCGGTCGCCGCCGCCGCGTCTTCCACGTCACCGACGCCGGCCGCGCCGCACTGCGCCGCTGGCTCGCCGACCCCGGCGGCCCGCGGATCGAGACCCGCGACCCGGCCCAGCTGAAGCTGTTCTTCGCCGACCTCGGCGACCCGGACGACGTCGTCGCGCTCGCCCGCGAACAGGCCGCGCTGCACCGCCGCTGGCTGGAGACCTACCGTGAGCGCCGCGCCCGCCTCGACCCGTCCGACGAGGCGCGGCTGACCTCGCGCGCCCGCATCCTGAAGCTCGGAATCCTGCACGAGCGGGCGTACGTGGACTTCTGGGAGCACCTCGCCGAGCATCCCGGCGACCTCGACCTCTAGTGCGGTGGCGGCTGCGGGTGGACGGCGTAGCCGACGCCGCAGCCGCCCTCGCCCGGCATCCGCTGGATCCGAGACGGGCTCCACACGCTGGTGCGGCCGGGCGCGACGCGGGCGAGCGTGCAGTCCAGCGCGTCGTCCACGGACGGATCGGGCTTGACCGTCAGCGCCACGCCCACCACGTCCCCTTCCCTCAGGACGTCGACGCGGATCGCCGGGTCGAGGCGCAGGGACGCGACCGCCGCGCGGACCTTCGCCTCGTCGGCCGTGCCGCCGGACGGGACGCGCGGCAGCGCCTTCTTCAGCCGCTCGTCCGGGATCTCCGGCGTCTTCGGCCACGGCTTGAACGCCAGCGGCCGCCCCGGCGGGCAGGCCACCTCACGCGTCCCGTACCGGTGCCACTCGGTCGTCGTGGAGAAGGACAGCGCGAAGCAGCGCGTCACCGTGACCGGGGCATCGGCCGACCAGGGCTGCGAGGCGGTCCCGGACGTGCGGAGCACGAGCTCGATCCCCGGACCGGCGGTCGAACCGCCGGTCACCTTCATGACCTCGACCCCGTCGAGGTCCGCCGCGCTGTGCGCCACGTCCTGCGCCGGCCGGACGCGGGAGCTGTAGAGCCGGTCGCCCGCCTTGTCCGCGGCCTTCCGCGCCTCCTCGGCGGCCCGGTCCTCGACGGTCGTGGCCGGCGCGCGGTACGGCGTCTCGCCGCAGCCGGCGAGGACGAGGGCCAGGACGGCGATGGGCGGGACGATCAAGGGTCGGCGCATGCGATCACGATGGCAACCGTGAAACGACCCGCGATATCCGCTCATGTACTCATTTCGCGTCCAGGGTGACGGCGATGGGGCGGTGGTCGGAGTAGGCGACCGGCTCGTTGGCCTGATCGCGCCCGGTGAGGCCCGGCGTGACGAGCACCTGGTCGATCTGCTGGTCGGGGCGCGGCACGGCCGGGAACGTCGCGAACGGGCGGGCGGTGGCGAGCGCGTCGGTCAGCCCCGCGCCGAGCAGCACCCGCCACGGCGCGCTGCCCGGCTCCAGGTTCATGTCGCCGGCCATCACGACCTGCCGGCCGCCGCGCGCCGCGTCGCGGGCGATGCGGGCGAGCTGCTCGGCCTGGCCGAGGTCCTTCCAGCCGTCCGGCGGCTGCGTGTGCGTGGCGATCACCGTCAGGTCGCGGCCCTTCCACCGCAGCCCGACCTGGAGCGCCTCCGCGCCGGTCGGGCCGCCCGTTACCAGCGGCGCGTTCCGGACGGAGGTGACCGGCAGGTCGGTGAGGACCGCGTCGCCCCACACCTCGTCCCCGGCGGGCGCCCAGATCGCGCGGAGCCCGAGCCGCTCGGAGATCAGCCGGAGCGAGTCGCGGCCGCCGTTCAGCATCCACGCCCGGTCGACCTCGCTGAGCACCACGACGTGCGGGCGCAGCCTCCGGAGCGCGTCCGCCTGCTTCGTGACGGTCATCGTCCCGTCCAGGCCGTAGCCCATCCGCAGGTTGTAGGCGGCGAGCCGCAGCCCGCCGTCGTCCACCGGCCGCCACTTCGGCCCGGTGTCGCGCCACAGCGGGACGGCCGCGACCGCCAGGACGGCGGCCACCGCCGCCGCTGCCGCCCGCACGCCGACTCCTCGCCGCTCCACCGCGCGCGGCGCCCGGACGATCAGCGCCGCGACCCCGAGAGCGGTGACGACCGGGACCCAGCGGTTCGGCGTCCCCAGATCGTAGGCGGAGTAGTAGGCGAACATCAGCACGACGAACAGCAGCCAGCCGCCCGCCATCGCCGTCCCGCGCCGTCCGGGACGGTCCGAACCGGGGACGCGCGCCGCCCAGCCGAGGCAGCCCGCCAGCGCGACCTGCCCGAGGACCTGCGCGCCGACCGTCCAACCGGGCGAGACGCCGTCCACGCCGTCGACCGTCGCGCGCCCGGCCGCGAACCCGAGCGCCGACAGGACGAGCCCGGCCGCCGGGACCAGCGGACGCCGCGTCCAGAACCGGGGACGCGCCGCCACCGCGACCGACAGCACCGCCACGGCTGCGATCAGCGCCGCCGCGACCCCGCCGGACCAGCCCGCGCTCGCCTGCGCGTGCCCGGGGTTGCCGGTGTAGATCCCCCAGAGCAGGACGGACGGCCCGGCGGCCAGCCACACCCGGGGCGTGGCGGCCTCGCCGTCCGCCTCCCGCGTCCGGGCCAGCGTGACGGCGAACAGGCCGAGGTAGACCAGCAGCGGAACCCACGGCGCGACCCCGGACCGCCACACGAGGTCGATGCCCTCGACCGCCGCCTGGAGCGCCGTCGCCGCGGCCAGGCCCGCCACGAAGCCGGTCATCACGGGCGCCGCTTCCCCGGCGGTCATCGCGGTGGCGACCAGCCAGACGAGCCCGGCGAGCAGCCCGATGCTCGCCGCATAGAGTTGCGGGTCACCGCCGTCGGTGGCCTGCAGGACGATCCGCGCGGCGATCAGCGCCGCGCCACCCGCGACCGCAAGCCGCCTCGCCGGGACCAGCCGGGCCAGCGGGACGGTGAGGAACGCGGCGACGAACCAGGACAGCGCGTACGCGCCCATCACCTCGGCCGGCGTCGAGCCCGCGCTGCCGACCAGCGTGATCAGCGACGGCAGGAAGACGCGCAGCACGTCGGCCAGGACCAGGACGCCGAACAGCACGTCGAGCCGGATGCGCGCCATGGGGTCCTCCTTCGGCCAGAATGTGAAGGAGTCTCACGTATAGCCTCGGCCGCGCGCAATACCCTCGGCGATCTTCGCCTCTGGCCGGGCCCGGTCACGCCCCGGCCGGCTGGACCTCCGCCTCCTCCGGCTCGGCGGGCGACGCCTTCGCCCCGTCCGGCTCCGCCTCCACCGCGCGCCGGCGCCCCCACGCCAGCGCCGCCGCGAAACACGCGAACGGCATCGCGGGCAGCATGTACCGGTAGTCGAAGTCCACCGTGACCGGCGGGATCGCCAGCAGCGTCACCGCCGTCGCCCACAGCAGCGCGGTCTCCCTGCGCGCCCGCCGCCGCCGCAGCAGCCCCGCGAGCCCGGCCAGCAGCACCGCGCCGAGCATCGACCCCCGCACGTAAACGTGGTCCTGGTAAGCCCGTAACCAGCCCGCGAACGGGGCGACGATATGCGTCTTCCCCGAACCGCGCTCGTAATCCCGGACCACCGAGATCCGGTCACCGCCGCCGATCAGCGGCAGCGGCTTCTGCTCCTGCGCACGCATCGGGAAGTGGTACCGCGCCTCCGTCCCGGGCGTCGGATAATGGTGCCGCTTCCATGAGAACGTCCGGACGAAGAAATCGTAGGAAACGGCCTTCACATAGCCGAGCGGCTGCGTCCGGATCGCCCACAGCGCGAACTCCTGCGCCTGCTCGTTGGTCTTCTCGTCGAACGGCTTCCCGTCCACCCACCCGGTCGGCGAGTTCTCCACCCAGATCTGGTGCGACGCCGCGGGCCGCCCGTCCGGCGACCCGTACGGGCACAGATGCGCCAGCTCCGGCGGCGGCGTGTGCCGGTCGCAGTCCGCGAACGTCGACGTCCGCCCCCACAGGAAGATCCCGTCCACCCCGGTCATCCCGAACCGGCCGTAGTCGGAGTGGAACCACGCCGCGTACCCGCCGAGCGGCAGCACGAACGCCGCCGCCAGCACCGCGAACGACGTCCACCGCGTCCGCCGCAGTAGCAGGTAGAGCAGCGCGATCAGGAACAGCGGCACCCCCACCGTCCGGGTGACGGCCGCCACACCCAGCAGCGCCCCCACCAGCGCGGCCCGCCGCCACCCGGCCGCGCCCGGCCGCGCGAGCAGCAGCATCGCCACCAAGATCAGCACGGTGAACACCGTGTCCGACAAGATCAGATGCTCGAGTTCCGCCTGGTAGGCGTCCAGCAGCAGCGGCGCCACCGCCAGCGCCGCCACCCACCGCCTGACCTCGAAGTTCCGGACCAGCGCCACATACCCGACCACGGCGATCCCCAGGATCGCCGTGTGCTGCAACCCCGTCACCAGCGCCAGGCTGTGGAACGGCTTCAGCCCCCAGAGGAACAGCCCGTAACCGGACGGCCGCAGCGGATGCGGGAACGGCCCGTCCGCGATCCGCAGGAAGTCGTAGCTGTCGTTGAACCACAGCGCCGGCGGATACCCCAGCACCACGAAGACCCGCAGCGCCAGCCCGGCGACCAGCAGGACCGAGAACAGCCGGTTGCCCGCCACCGCGGCGCGCACCGGCCCGGCCTTCAGGCGGCGGCGGATCTGAGGGGAGAGCAACACCGGGAACCTAACTGTGGACGTGCGGCGGACGCTGGGCGACGGCGGCCGGCGCCGGCGCGCGGGCACCGGGGCGAGCGGCTTCCTATGCGGTTGTCGTCGGAACGACTGCGCGGGGGAACGGGGGAAGTGTGCGAGTCGCCCGTCCGCCTGGCGAGAACCCTGAGTGCGTCACAGCATCCACCCGCGCATCGGCCGCGATCCTACCAGCGGCCCCCACACACCCCCGCAACCCGTTTACCCGCCCAACACCTGTACCAACGGCGCGGCCCCCTCGTTGACCGTCCCCATCGCCTCCTGCGAGACCCCGGCCCTCTTGCCCGTGATCCGCATCGGGCCGATCGGCGTGACCAGGTACCTTCCGGGCGCCAGAACGTCCTTCCCCGGCACTCGAAGCGTGAAGGTCTGTGTCCACTTGCTCAAGAACGCGCACTCGGACGGGACGAAAGGCTCAGCCTTATCGGTGATCTTGCTCGTCGCCGAGACCGGGATGGCCCCTGTTCCGGTGGGAAGCTCATGTCTCTTCGCCGGTGGAATTCTGTAGAAGAACAGGTCCTTTCCGTACGCGGGACCACCTTCGTTGTTCCACCCGAAGCTGTAATTTCCCTCGACGTCAGTGCGTTTGCTGTTCTCCCCGTAACACTGGCGTCGGCCGCCGGGCAGGTATATGCCGCCGGACGGTGTACGCGCGTGGAAGTACTCGACCAGCCGCAGGGTGGTCCCCGGCTTCATCCTTGCCGGCGTGACCTTCAGCTTCAGATCCATGTAGGGGGTATCGGATGCGGGCATGTTGGGCTGGCCGACGAGTAGTCCCGGGTGGGTCCAGTGGGCGTGGATGCCGCCCTGGCTCACTCCGCCGACCCCCGGGCCCGACGGCCAGAGAACCCAAGCCGCGATGGCCCCGCCGACCCCGACCCCCGCGATGGCCGTCGCCCCCTTGGTACCGCCCAACTTGGTCAGTACGCCTTTGGACGTGGAGGTGCCGGCCTTGGCCGCGACGTCCGCCGAGGCCGCGCTCTGCATGAGCCCGGCGGCATGACCGGTGGCACCTGAAGCCATTGCGCCTACGCCTGTGGACGACGCGCCATGTGCAAGCAGACTGCCGCCGAGCACCGCCAGTGGGATGGCCGCCCCGACCGTTGCCGCCACCGCGCCGAGCGTGATGACGCCGCGCCGCTCCCAGTCCGGCCCGTACTCGCGGACGGCGAGCTCTTCCAGTTCTCCGACGAACTGATGTGCGTTCCATGTGCGCTCGGCCGGGCTCTTGGCCAGACCTCGCTGGACGAGCGGCCGCAGCGGCTCGGGCACCCGGTCAAGTGGCACAGGCACGGTCGTGTGCTTGGTGCGGTACTCCTCTACCGTCGTCGCCTGGAAGGGCTTGTTGCCCGTGACGCATTCCACGAACACGCAGGTCGCCGCGTAGAGGTCGGTCGCCGGTGTGGCGGGCTGGCCCTCCCACTGCTCGGGCGCCATGTAGGCGGGCGTTCCGGCGTGATCGCCCTGCCCGGTCAGGACGGCGATGCCGAAGTCGATCAGCTTGCTCTGCCCGTCGTCCTGGACGAGCACGTTCGCCGGCTTGTAGTCGCGATGGACGATGCCCACCGCGTGCGCCGCCGCCAGCCCGAGCAGCGAGCCCTTCAACATCGTCAGCGCGGCTTCCGCTGCGAGCGGCTCATCGTGATCGTCCAGTACGCGCCGTAGAGACCGTCCCGGAACGGCTTCCAGGATGATCGCGGCTCCCTGCTGCGACTCCACGTAGTAGTACAGCCGCGCCACATGAGGATCAACGACCCGCCGGAGGTGGTCCGCCTCGCTCCGGAAGGTGTCCCTCGCGTTGGTGTTCCCGAGAAGGTCCCCTGCCAGGTATTTGATCGCGACAGCCGGCCCGCCCGTCTGATGACGTGCGAGTACGACCGTCCCTTGGGCTCCCGAGCCGAGTCGCTCGATCTCGACGTAGCCGGGCACCTCCCAATCGCGCGGACCGCCCGTCACTGGCCCGTGGTGGTCTGGATCTCGCCGACGACGAGCGGCGAGGCCTGCGAGGTCACCGCGTTCGGACCGAGGTTTCCGCCCGGTTCGTCACAGTCGTCGCCCCCGCATGTCCAGGTGACGTCCCAGGTGATGGTGGCGGTGACCTGGTAGGCGCCACCGGGTTGCCCGGCGGAGGACCGCTGATAGATGTAGTCGCATGTCCGGCCGTTCTCGCTTCCGGCGTCCTTGCAGGTCTTCGTCGCCTCCCCGAGGTTCCAGGTGACCGTGGCGGGTGCGCCCGTCAACTGGATGGTCTGCGCGCCCACGGTGATCGGATTCGTCCGGACGGTGTCGAAACCGTCCACCCACAGCGATGTCCGCAGCCGTACGAACGTCTTGCCCTTCGGGGCGGTGTGCACGACGGGAACCGGGAAGACGGCCGACGCCTGTGCCTGGGCGACCAGATCGGCCGTGGCGGGCGCGGCCGCCGGCGGCGCCGCGTTCCCCCCCGGAACGGGCGCCACGCCCACGCCCTGGTTCGGGTCCAGCCCGACCGGCGCCGGGGGCTCTACCGGGCCGCTGGGACCTCCGCCGCCGCCGGACGGTCCGCCCGACCCTCCGCCACCGGGTTCATGAATGGTCTTGTTGCAACTGGCGTGGCGGTTGGAACCCAACCTGCATGGAGCGGCCTGTGCAGGGCTCGCCGCCAGCAGGGGAGTGACCAGGGCCGTCGACACCAGGCCGCCGAGCACCAGGTGCCGGCGGCGGGAGGAGCGAGGAGACATCGCGTGTCCTTCTCTGCGGACCGTCAGCATGCGCGGTCCTGGACCGAGGCGGCGACCTTCCAGGTGCCTGAGTCGTACTGGACGGTGCTCCGATAGATGAACGACCCCCCTGGGGCCTCCGCCGTCCGCTTGCCCGTCTTCGCGGAGTAGCGGTAGGCCGCGAGGGTGCGGACGCAGTCGATGACGTAGACCTTCGTGGCGTCCTTGGAGGTGGCGTAGACGCGAGGGTTGTAGGTGTTCGCGAACCGCCAGATCTCGCCCTTGGCCTTGGTGGACTCGATGTCCTTGGTGAGCTGGGCGAGGAGGGGGTCCGTCGCGACGGCGGGGAGGCCGCTGGGGTCGTTGGTGGCGTACGCCTGTTTGTAGGCGGCCTGGTAGTCGCGGTAGCGCTGGACGACCGTCTTGTAGAGCTGCGCGGTCGGCACGGCGGACGGGGCGGGCGCGGTCGTCGCGGGGGCGGCGGTGCCGCCGGTGGCGAAGGAGCCTTCGGGCTTGAGGGCGCCGGACGACGGGTGGGACGTGCCGCAGCCCGCGAGGAGGGGAAGGGCGGCGAGGGGGATCGCGGCGCGGCGGAGCCGTTGCGGGGAGGAATGTACCAACCGGGCGCGCATCGCCATCCCTGAGCGCTGGCCGACAACGGGGCGGAATACGCGCGAAAGCTTACAGAGGTGGGTGTGGCGAGAAAAGGGATTCGTTGCGGACGGTTGACCTCGATCTCGGTTGAGGTTGCAGCCTGGAGGGACGATCGGTGAACGGAGGGGTGCTGTGCGCGCGGTGTGGCTGAGGGAGTTCGGTGGTCCGGAGGTGCTGGTGCCGGGGGAG
Organism: Actinomadura napierensis; assembly: GCF_039529375.1. NCBI lineage: Bacteria > Bacillati > Actinomycetota > Actinomycetes > Streptosporangiales > Thermomonosporaceae > Actinomadura > Actinomadura napierensis. Next base: position 5,060 of record NZ_BAAAMR010000152.1, on the reverse strand, counting down.
GCGCCGGATCCGGTGCCGGGGGACGGGCAGGTGCTCGTCGAGGTGGAGTACGCGAATGTCACTTTCGTGGAGACGCAGATGCGGGCGGGGCGGGGGCCGCAGCCGTTCGCGCCGCGGCTTCCGATGATCCCTGGCAATGGTGTCGGCGGGACGGTGACGGCGGCGGGGCAGGGGGCCGATCCGGGGCTGGTCGGGCGGCGGGTCGTGAGCGGCACGGGCGGGTCCGGCGGGTACGCGGAGTTGGCCGCGGTCGACGCCGGGAGCCTGTTCGAGGTGCCGGACGGTCTGCCGCTCGACGAGGCCGTCGCGCTGCTGGCCGACGGGCGGACGGCGACGCTGATGATGGGGGCGGCGCGTCCGGAGAAGGGGGAGCGGGTGCTGGTGGAGGCGGCCGCGGGCGGGGTCGGGACGCTGCTCGTCCAGCTGGCGAAGGCGGCGGGGGCGACGGTGGTCGCGGCGGCCGGGGGACCGCACAAGACGGAGGTCGCGCTGCGGCTGGGCGCGGACGAGGCGGTCGACTACCGGGAGCCGGGCTGGAGTGAGGGGACCGGGCCCGTGGACGTGGTGTTCGACGGGGTCGGCGGGGACGTCGGCCGGGAGGCGTTCACGCTGCTCCGCGAGGGCGGCCGGATGGTCAGCTTCGGTCTGGCGAGCGGGGAGTGGGCCGGTATCCCGGACGAGGCGGCCCAAGCGCGGCGCGTCGCACTTCTCCAGCCGAAACCGTCGCCGCAGGAGATGAGGGACGCGACGGTGAGCGCGCTGCAGGAGGCGGCCGCCGGGCGGCTGCGTCCGCTGATCGGCCAGCGCTTCCCGCTGCAGAACGCCGCCGACGCGCACGCGGCCATCCAGTCCCGCGCGACCACTGGAAAGACGCTGCTGCAGGTCAGCGGACTCTAGAGAGGAAGGCCCGGAGGGCGGCCTCGTAGGCGGACGGGTCGACGTTCCACGCCTCGGTGTGGTCGCCCTGCGCGGCGATGTGGGTGACCATGCCGCGCGGTGCCGTCCGGGCGAAGGTGAAGGCGGGGCCGTTGGCGACGGTCTCGTCGTCGGCGGTGGTGAACAGCAGGGTCGGCGTCCGCAGCTTGGGGGCGTAGCGGCGCTGGTCGAAGTCCTTGAGGTCGATGCCGATGCGCCGTTCCAGGACGGTCTTGGCGAGGCTGGTGACGAACGGCGGCAGGTGGCGGGCGTCGCCCTGCTTGTCGAGCGTGGCGTTCCAGTCCATGACGGGGGAGTCCAGGACGACGCCGCGGACGAACGACGGGTCGTGCCGCAGTGTCGTCATGACCATGGCGCCGCCCATCGACCATCCGTACAGGACGACGCCGGTGGCGCCGTTCGCGCGCGCGTACGAGATGGCCGACGCGACGTCGTTCCATTCGGTGTCGCCCAGGTGGTTCTTGTGGTCGCGGGACTTGGGGGCGCCGACGTCGTTGCGGTACGCGATCGACATCATGGGCAGCCCCAGGTCGTGGACGGTCCGCATGGCGCGGAACGTCTCGGCCTTGTCGGCGTTGCGTCCGTGGACGCCGATGACCCAGGTGCTCTTGGGAGAGGATCCGGGCAGCAGCCATGCGGGCATCGGGCCGAGCTTGGACGGGTACGTGACGTCCTTGAAGTCGAGCCCCAGCGCCGTCTTCGGGTCGCCGGAGTAGATCCAGTGGTCGATGCTCGCCGCGGCGCCCTTGGTGAGCGTCCCGTGGGAGACGGAGACGACCTTGCGGACGACGTGGTCGTGGTCGCCGCCGACGACCGGGCCGAGCAGGGCCCGCCCGCCGTGCTCCCAGACGAGCGCCCAGGTGCCGGGGCGTTCCGTCTCGGGCTCGCGGGGCAGGGTGACGGTGCCGTCCGACGCGTCCTCGATGGTGAGCGGATACTCGGCGGTGTGGTCCACCTCGGAGGCGACGCCGGCGAAGTACCAGCCGATGCCGCCGACCGTCGCGCACAGCAGGACGGCTACCGCGGCGAGCGCCGCCATCAGGGCGCGGACGCGGCGGCGCCGCGTGCGGGCCGGCCGGGCGGACGACGTCGCGGGGACCGGTGATTCGGGGGCATCGGTGGACACGACATAGGACGTTAGCCCACGTCCGGGTGGGCTCCGGGCGCGTCGGCGGCCATGTCCCCGAGCGTCCGCGAACACCGGGTCCCGCCGCAATGGGCGGATCCGTGCGGTTAACCTGCCGCTCAGGTTCCATAGGGATCACACGAGGGGACGCGCGGGTGACGGGGCAGAGCGAGCGGATCGCGGAGATCGAGGAGCGGGTCGTCCGGTTCGCGCGGCAGACCGCGCCGCCGCGCTGGCGCCGCATCGACCTGCGCTGCGCGGCGACCGTGGCGGCGAGCGACGTGGCGCTGACGATGCTGACCGGGGAGGGCGCGGTGGTGCCCGCCGAGGTCGTGCCGGACGAGCTGGCCGCCATGCTGACCGAGCTGCGCCGCGCGCACTACCTGTCGGAGCAGGGCACCTGGTTCTCGATGCTGGCGATCGTCGAGCCCGCCGCGGCGCTGTTCCTCTACAACGACGAGTTCGACCCGGAGTGGGACCCGCCGGCGCCGCTGGAGGCGTGGCGGCGCGACCAGATCGTGATGCCGCGCGACGGCGCGAACGTGCCGGGCTGGCTGCGGGACCGGCTGGAGGGCCGCGAGCCGTCCGAGCCCGCCGAGTGGCCCGCGCCGGCGCCGCTGGACCCGGTCGAGCAGACGGAGCTGTTGACCGGGCCGTTCGCGGTGCTGGTCGCCGACCACGCGCCGCCGTTCTGGGAGCGGATCTCCGGGCACTACCAGGCGGTCGGCGGGCATGTGGAGTTCCCGCCGATGGCGCTGCGGAAGGCGGACGGCACGACAGAGGCCTGGACGCCGCCGCGCGCCGCCGCCGGGCTGCTCGACCGGCTGCGTGCCGGGACGCACGCGTTCCAGGGCTCCACCTGGTCCCGGATCGACGTCGAGATCGTCTACGGGGACGGCGCCGTGCAGTGCCGGGCGAGCTTCACCCGCGACGAGGAGCCGCGCTGGGAGTCCGAGCCGTCGGCGGACGACGTCCGGCGGGAGCTGGAGCGGCTGCCGCGCCGCGACGTCCCCGAGTGGATGGCGCGGCGCCTCGGCCCGGCGCCCGTCTCACCGCCCCCACCCACCCGGTTCGAGAGCCCGGTGCGGAAGGCGCGGGTGTTCGACCGGGCGGGGACGGACGGCGGCCCGCCCGTGGTGTCGCGCCCGCCCGTCCCGCCGGACGAGGCCGACGCCGTGATCCGGTACCTGGAGGACGCGCCCGCCGTGATGGCGGCCCGTTTCAGCGCCCCGGACCTGCTCGACCCGTCGCGCGGCGAACGCGTCCCGCTGACCTTCCACACCGACGGGGCATGGGTGTGGTCGGGCGCGGTCGGCTACTACCTGCGCGAGCACGGCGTCCCGCCGGAACCCGACCTGGTCGCGCACATGCGCGCGCACGGGTTCCGGGTCCCTGTCGTGGACGACGACGCGATGGACGCCGCGAGCGCCGCCGCGATGGGACGCACCGCGCCGCGCGGCATCCGGACGGAACCGGAGCCCGAGCAGTGGCTCGCGTTCCTGCAGAACCGCCTGGACGCCCTCCAGATCGACCGCGCGCGCTATCGGCTCCGCGGCGAGGAAGAGGGAACCTGGTGCCTGCTCCAGGAGCGGGCGGGCTGGACGGTCTTCCACCTCGACAACGGTGAACGGACCCGGCTGGTCACCTTCGACAACGGAGAGAACGCCGCCGCCTATCTCCTCGGCAGCCTGCTGATGGTGGCGCCGCAGCAGACCGTCCAGATCCCCAAGATTCAGCCGCTGAAGGGGGAGCCGCCGTTGTCGCTGTTGCGCGACCGGCAGTTCACCGAACTTCCCGCAGGAACCGAAGTGGACCGCTATGGAGGCCATGGCGGTAACACCGCCTACGCCGCGCGCACACCGTTCCCCCAACGCTCGCTGCCCGCCGACTGGCAGGAACGCGAGTACCACGTGTACCGGCTACTGCGCCCCGTGCAGGCCCTCACCGGCACGGCGGTCCCGTGGTTCGAGCAGCCCGGCGGCGGCACGGCGTACGTGTTCGAGCGCTCGCTCGCCTACCTGCTCGCGGACGGCAGCCTCCAGGAGGTCCACGACTGACGGGTCAGGTGCCGATGGCCGCGACCAGGCCCAGGGCCAGCGTCAGGTCGAGATGGATGAAGGTCTCCAGCTTCGCGCCCGGCGGGACGTCCGGGTCGGCGGCGATCTCGTCGAGCACGGCCAGCGCGGACGGGCCGTCCAGGTCGTCGGTCAGGGCCTGCTCCGCCTTCCGCGCGTACTCGCGGTCCATCGGCCGCCCCGGGCTCCGCGCCCACCCGGCGACCAGGCTCCGCCACGCGTCCAGGCGCCCGGCCGCCGTCATGTAGCGGGCCGCCGTCAGCTCGAGCGGGTCGCGGTAGGGCACCTCCAGCATCGCCAGCCGCGCCGCGAGCGCGTCCATCCCGGCGTCCGCCATGGCCGTGCGCCAGTCGCCGCTCTCCTGCGGGACCAGCATCCAGTGCGCGTCGACGTCGACGTCCGTCGAGGACGCGATGTAGAGGTCGGCCCGCGGCGGCGGCGCGTCCCAGTCGAGGACCTCGAACGGCTGGACGTTGTAGTCCGTCAGGTCGCGGTCGTCGACCACCAGGTCCGGCGAGCAGGCGACGTGCACCTCGCGGCCGGCCCGCTCGCCCGTCCGCCGCAGCAGGTCGGTCACCACCAGCGCGCGGTGCCCGGCCCCCTCCAGGAGTTGGATCCGCAGGACCCTTCCCGGTGGAAGCTCCTGGGCCTGCCCGGTCCGCTGGTCGTAGAGCCGCATGCCCCCAACCCTAAGCAACCCGCGCGAACCACCCCACCGCCGACCCCCGGCGCGTGTCGCGGTCCCCGCGCGTCAGACGCCGCCTGGAACGGTCCCGCCCGGCATCGCAGCCGGAGCCGCCGGATCCGGCATGGGCGCGCCGGCCGGGGGCGTCGCGCCGGGTGGCGGGACGTCGGACGGGCCGGGCGCCGCCGGGCCGGGCGCGGGCGGGGGGGAAGGCGGGTCGGAGCCATGTCGGTCTGTG
>NZ_BAAAMR010000151.1:0-18580 GCF_039529375.1 Actinomadura napierensis | reverse complement strand
CGCGTGTGCTCGGTCAGGTAGGCGGCGAACTCCTGCGTGCTCATCCGCAGGGCCCGGACGGTGTCGACCGCGACGACGGTCGCCGACCGGCGCCGCAGCAGCAGCGCGGCGCGCTCGCCGATGATGTCGCCGGGGCCGCGGAACGCGACGATCCGCTCGCCGCCGTCCCGGTCGACGCAGATCCGCACCGCGCCGGAGCGGATCACCAGGAGGTCGTCGGCGGGGTCGCCCTCGCGCCACAGCACCTCGCTGAGCTGGTACTCGACCTCGTGCGCGGCGGCGAGGAACGCCGCCTGCTCGATCGAGGTGAGCGAAGCCCAAAAGCCAGGTACTGGGGCCACGCTAGTTGTCGCAGGCTCCATCCCAATCTCAGGGGCCAACCGCCCGGTCCAGCCCCTCGTTATCGCGGCTAGCCGGGGTTCGGCGTTGATCGAGTTCCGCAGGCGCGCTTGCATCTCACGATCCCCTGAGCCGAGCACCGCGTCGAGTTCAGCATCTGTGAGAGAGCGCCGACTGGTCCGGTTGTCACTCACCACGTCACCCTTCATCGATCGCGGCTAGTAGCACCTTCAGGGTCTCTCTCGCCCGTTGCAGGGTCTTGCGGACGTCGTCGGGTGATATTCCCAGTTCGTTGGCGATCAGCACGGGCGGGTACCCGTCTATCTTCCAGGACATCACCACTCGCTGCTTGGGGGAGAGGTTTCTGATCGCTGCAAGCACCAGGTCGCATTGTGCGATGTGCTCGGCGACATCGAACGTGTCCGGTGTGAGCACCTCCTCCAAGGGATCCTCTCGTCGGATGAGGGCGAGGTCCTTGAAGTAGATCCTCGTTGCAACCCGGCGGACGTAGGCTTCCGGGTGCCGGACGGTGCCCCAGCTCTGGAAGGCCGCTGCGTGCGCCTCGGCGGCGATGTCCTCCGCTTGGCACTGCTGGGCTCCCAGCTTCATGACGAAACCGACGAGCCGGTGGAAGTCTTGGCGAAAGAACTCTTCGAATTCATGATCGCCGGACATGGGGATGGCACATGTTGCCCGGGGGAAGCACGAGATTTCTCAACGGTCGTCCCTGGATGGCGTAGGGGCCTTCTGCCCTACTTCGATGATGACCTGCTGGTCGGTTTCGACGAAGCGGCTTCCCGGAATCAGGGCCCGCACAACCTCCTTACGGGCGTCTGCCTGGGTGTGTCGCAATTGGACTCGGCCACGGATCCGCAGCCAGGTGGTGATCACGCCGGCGATGGTTCCGCTGACGGTTACGCATGCGGCGATCAAGGATGGGTCGGTCACTGGCGCCTCCGGGTCGACGCGACGCCTGGGTTCGAAGTAGGCATCGCCTGCGTTGTTGAGTGCGCCAGGTGGGTCATGGTGTGACAGCCGTCGACTGAAATCTGTGTGCTGGACAAGGCACAGCAGCTCGGAATGGCGCGAACAGAAGAAAGCGCCCCAGCTCAGTGGGAGGGCGGGGTCCAGATCCAGGCGCGGGTCTGGGTTTCTTTGCTGGTGATGCGGTTGGGGGGTGCAAGCGTTGGGGTCGATGAGGCCGCCGCTTTCGGTGGCGTCGGTGTAGAGGCGGTCGGAGACGACCATGGTCAGGTCGGCGCCGGTGTCGGCGGCGGTCTTCTTGACGGTGGGGGGCGTCCAGGAGCCGGAACAGGTGGACCAGGGCGGTGCCGGCGACGCCGTGTTCGTCGCGGTGGACCTGGCCGGTGTGGACGGCCAGCCGCAGCTGCATGCGGGTGGTGTGGCCGGCGAGCCGGTTGTAGCCGCGCAGCACCGCGGTCAGGTGGTGGGCGAAGGGGTCCAGCAGATGGTCGGGGGCGATGTCGGGCGGGACGATGAACAGCGCCCCGTCGCCACGGTCTTCGCGGTAGCACGCCGCCCACGGCACCCGGGTGAGCCGGCATGCCTCGGCGACCAGGATGTACATCTCCCGCCGCAGATGCAGCTGCGTCGGCGCGTCCCGGCGGGTGCCGAACTTGCAGATGTCGACGGCGGCCAGCGTGGTGGTCACCGGCCGGTGCCGGATGTCGCCGGCCGGGCGGGACTGGTCAGGCAGGTCCGGGTCGCGCGTGTCCTGGCTCATGCCAGCGCCCCCGCATCTCGCCCGGCCGAAGCCGTCCCCGTCGTCGTGTTCTTCGATGCGGGACAGGACGCGGCCGCGGTGGGGGAGAGGTCAGTGCGCCCGGTGGGCCGATAGGGCAGGGGGCCGGGCTCATCGGCGGGGTCGCTCCAGTACTCGAGGAGTTCCTGCTCGGTCATCTCGACCAAGGGGATAGCGGGGGCCGGGCGTGCGGTCTGCAGTTCCCAGGTGGAGACCAGCAGCAACAGCAGCAAGTCGTCATCACCGAACCGGGTGGTCGCCGTGGGGACGACGTGCGCGCTGAGCGTTGAGCGGTGCACCGAGCGCTGCACCGAGTGCTGCCGGCACACGGCCAAGCGGGTCGCACGGCCGGCCGAGTGGCTGGTCGAGAGGCTGGTCGAGTAGCTGGTCCATGGGAGGGACATCAGGGGCTCGCGTCCTTGTCTGGTCGTTGGGGCGTTTGGCCGGCCGGCCGCCCCGGGGGGAGCGGGTCAGGCCGGCCGGTGATCACCAGTAGGCCAGCCCGGGCCGCCGGTCGGCCACCCGAAATCATTCATCCGAAGACATCGGAATACTCCGACAAACACCGACATGAGGAAACGGACGCTCGCGCCTTTTCTTGGGTGAATTGTGTTCTAGAACTGCCGGGTTTGCGTCTCCTGACACAGAGATCTACTCGGAGAGGTTCGAGGGTGTTCCGGAGTGTTCGGCGCTGCTTCGACCAGGAGCGATGGCGGCCGGTTTGGGACGGGTCCGAACAGTCCGGAACGCTGGTATTTGCGTGATCGAATCGGTGTCCAGGTGGTCACAGTGAGAACATTCAGCCCAGTATTAACGATCAAGGCGGCCGAGAACCGGACATGTTAGGGCCCGAACAATGACGATCGATCCCCCCAGAGAGAGTCCGGAGCTGGATGAGTTCATCGGTGAACTCACCTGCTTCAAGCACGCGTGCGGCTCCCCCAGCAACCGAGAGTTGGCCAAGCTGTCCTCGACGGTGCTGGACGCACACCAGGCGCGGATGAAGGTGCTGCGGCCGTTGACTTCGCCGGTGCTCAGCGAGGTCCTGGCCCGCAAGCGCCAGAACCCGCCGCCCTGGGGTTGGGTGGCGACCTACGTGCTGACGTGCCTGCACTACCTGGAGATGTCGGGCACACGGCTGCACTTCGCCGGCCCGACCGATCTGCAGGCCTGGCACGAGCGCTACACGGTGATGCGCACCCGGTTCGAGCCGACGGCGGCCGGGTCCGCTTTTCCCTCCGCTGCCCTGGGACCCGCCTTCGCTGGCGAAGCCGGTCTCGCCGACGAGCACGACCTCGCCGGGCACGATCTCCCCGACGTGCTCGACTCGGCCGTCACCGACCGCGCCGTCGCCGGCCGGGAGGAGGCCGAACCGCTGGACGGGCCGGTGTCGACACTGCCGCCGCCGCCGCCCGGCCCACCGGTTCAGGGCCCGCCCTCCATCCCCGAGCCGTCCACACTCGAGGCCGCCGGGCAGATGAGCGAGGCAGTGGATGAATGGCTGCCGGTGATCTCCCGGCAGCAGTCCATGGCGCACCGCCGCTACTACGCGCTGCTCGGCCCGCACGCGGTCGACCTGCTGTCCGCCGCCGAGCGCGGCGACCGCGAAGCCGCCAGCCTGCTGGGCATCCTGCTGCTGTGCCACGACCTGCCACACGAGGCCAAGGCGTGGCTGGCCTCGGCCGCCGGCGCCGGCGACGACGCCGCCCAGATCCTGATCAACGCCGCGCCCAGCCAGCGCCGGCAGATGGCCGCCGAACTCGCCTACGAGTTCACCCTGCCCGGCTACGACCAGGACCGCGCCGACGGTGCTCACCCCAGCGGCGCCGAGATCTACTACCGCGCCGCGGCCGCTGCCGGGCACATGGGCGCCACCATCCGCATGGGCCTGATCTACGAGGCCCGCGGCGAGACCACCGCCGCCCTGCACACCTACGCCCAAGCCGCCGCCCACGCCCACCCCGGCGCCCTCGATCACTTCGCGCGCCTCAACCTCCAGCTCGCCCGCGAACAGGCCCAACACCGCACCGACGGACCACCGCCCTCTTCCTGAGCAGCGAACTCGACCAGGGCCTGGCCCCGCTGGCTGGTCCGAGCTGATTCGTCGCCGAGGCCTCCGCCGCGGTGCACGCGACGATCCGTCTCCGATGTCGTTGAGAGACGACGCGGTGGCTCAGTTCAGAAACTGCGGTGTTCGGCCAGATCCGGGCACCACAGAGCGCGGCACCGGGTGAACGCTGCCCTTGAGGACCGCGTCTCAGCGGCATGAGCGATGGATCGTTGATAGCGCGAGGGCGGTGGTGGGGCCGGCGGCGAGGTTGGTCCGCGGCGGCATGGTTCTGGATGGCGGCCGCCGGCATCGTGGCCGGGGCCGCGATCTGGTTCACCACCGGGTGGCTGCTGCACACCACCGGGCAGGTGATGGACCGCGACCCCAAGGCCACCGGCGCCGACAAGGCCAAGGTCCGCGTTGACACCGTCCGCACCGGCCTGGCCGCCGGCGCGGGCGCGGGCGCGGCAGTGGGGTTGATGCTGGCGTTCCGCCGCCAAGCCCACGCCGAGCACGACACCGCCGAACGGCGCATCACCGAGCTCTACAACGCCGCCGCCGAACAACTCGGCTCCGACAAGGCCCCGGTTCGTCTCACCGCGCTGTACACCCTGGAGCGCTTGGCCAACGACAATCCCCGGCACCGGCAGACCATCGTCAACATCGTCTGTGCCTATCTGCGCATGCCTTGGACGCCGCCAGCATCCGAGGCCAGTCCGACCGACCAGCAGCGTGCCGCGACCCGGCGTTTCCATGCCGCACGCGCCGGTGCCAGTTCTGCCGTTTCCTCGCCGCCGACCTCGGAGCCGGACCCGCACGAGGAACGCCAGGTCCGCCTGACCGCCCAACGCATTCTGATGACCCATCTGCAGCCCGACGCCGCACCCTACTGGAGCGGCATCGATCTGGACCTGAGCGACGCCACCCTCACATTGTTCACCCTGGCCAGGTGCCGCCTCAGCGGCGCCAACTTCAGTGGGGCGACCTTCAGCCGCGGCGCCTCTTTCCGTCAGGCGAGGTTCCTTGGCTCGGCCTCTTTCGAACGGGCGACCTTCAGCGGCCACGTCTCCTTTGAAGCGGAGTTCTGTGGTGGTGCCTCCTTCATCGACATGAAGGTGAACGGTCACGCGCTCTTCGACGAAGCAATCTTCGGTGACGAGACCTGGTTCTACCGGATGGAGGTCGGTGGCACTGCGTCTTGGCAAGGAGCGCGGTTCGGCGGCGACACCTGGTTCCACCAGGCCAGGTTCAATGGCGATGCCTGGTTCCGAAGGGTGGAGTTCAGCCATAAGGCCGTATTCGAGGGGACGATATTCGGTGGTCAGGCTGACTTCCGCGACGCAAGGGTCGGCGGCGACCTGGACCTCACGGGGACCCGCCTAGCCGACCGAACGCTGGCACATGTGCTGCCGCTCGGGTGGCAGATCGAGCCGTCCGAAGGAAACACAGGCCGCTTCGCTCGTCCCCCCGCTCCGGCGAACGGCACCTGAAAGACCGCCGCGTGCCCGTCCACCCAGGATCATCCGGGCGAGCAACCACAGACAATCAATTTTCACACGCACGTGGCGTAGCAGTCCCCAGGGGAGTCAGTGTTTGCGGCGGAGTGGTGCGAGGTGGCCGGTGGTGGCGGCGATGGCTTCGGGGCCGGGGCGGACGTAGCGCATGGCGGTGCGGGGGTTCTTGTGCCGGGTCTTGCCCATGATGAGCTGCAGGGGCACGTCGGCTTCACCGAGGTGGGTGGCGGCGCTGTGCCGGAGCTGGTGCAGGGTGAGCCCGGCGTATTGGGCGAGCAGGACGCGGGCGCGGTCGTAGCCGAGGCGTGCGTGGCCGGTGTGCGGGCAGATGTCGGCGGCCGCGGGCCGGCGGGCGGGGACGGGGCGCCGCTCGGCCAGGAACACCGGACCGTGCGTACGTGAGGGGCCGTCGGGGTGTCCGTCCGGGAGGCGGAGCAGGCGGGGGAGGAGGTGGGCGGTGCCGGTGTCCCAGTAGACCCATTCGGTGTCGCCGCCTTTGGAGCGGACCGGGGCGCGCCGGTTCTCCAGGTCCAGGTCCTGCACGTTGAGGGCGAGGATCTCTTCGGCGCGGGCCGCGGTCTCGTACAGCATCCGCCACAGCGCCTTCTCTCGCAGCGGGACGTCGCGGCGCGACAGCAGCCGGTGCAGCGTGGTGCGAGCGACGGCCTTGGTGGCGTCGACGTTCTCCCGGCGGCGCTCGCAGTCGGCCGGCACCGACGGCGCCGCCCACCGCTTGCGGGTCTGGCACCAGGTGAGCCAGGAGGCGACGGCCGCGCGGTTGCGGTTCCAGGTCGCCGGCTTCGCCTCCCCCCACAGTTCGGCGAGCGCGGCGCCGATCTCGGCGTCGGCGACCTCGGCCAGCGGACGGGCGCCGCCGAGCAGTGCGACGGTCCGGTCGATCGCGCCGGCGTAGGCGCGGTGGGTGTTGGGATTGGCGACCCGGTGGGTCGAAAGGAACTCGTCGGCGACCGCCGACAGCGTGACCGCCTCGCCTCGCAGCGCGGTCACCGACCCCGCGTTCGCCCCGCCCACCAAACCACTCTCCCGTCGAGAAGATCCGTCAAAGATCAGCGGACGTCGAGAGACGCCACCGCCGAGAAGATGCGCCCCGGCCGCTCCGAGCGCCAGGCGATGTACCGGATAACGTGCCCGAGTCGCGCATCCGCCGCGAGGGCGGATCCCCAGGTCGGCGCAAGCGACTCGGCGTTCATGTACGTGATAATAGTCAATTATCACGTACATCAGCCTAGGCCGGGTCCGGGCCGCCCCACGGGCCGGCCGCCGACGGATCGGCGGCGATGATCTCCCGCCACACCTCCAGCAGTCCCTCAAGACCCGCGACCGGCTCGGGCACGGCCAGCAGGTCGTACAGCGGCCGCGCGAACCGGTCACGCGGCTGGCGATCGTCGACCGCCGACCGCAGCACCCGCACCGCTTGGTCCCCATCACCGCGGCCGGCCAGCGCCAGCGCGCGAACCTCGGCCATCCGGAACGGCGACGGAGGCACCACCTTGGCCGGTGGCGGCTCGGCAAAGGCTGCCAGCACCGAATCCGGGGTATGAACTGAGGCACCGCCTTTCGCCCTGGCCGCGATCCACCGCAACAACTCAACACGCGGCTGGGAGCCGGCCTGCTCCAGCTCCACCTGCGCTTGGTCCGGCTTTCCGGTCAACAACAGCAACTCGCCCAACCATCCGCGAGCGGTGGGGTGGCCGGGGTCGATCTCGATGGCCTTGCGATGGGCGGCCTCGGCTTCCGTGAAGCGGCGGCCCAACTCCCTCAGCACGACCCCGAGGCCGTTGTGGGCGAAGACGTCGTCGGGGTTGATCTCGATGGCCTTGCGGTAGGCGGCCGCCGCCTCGGTGAACCGCCCCAGCACGGTCAGCGCGTTCCCGAGGTTGTTGTGAGCGATGGCGTGGTCGGGGTTGATCTCGATGGCCTTGCGGTAGGCGGCCGCCGCCTCGGTGAACCGCCCCAGCACGGTCAGCGCGTCCCCGAGGTTGTTGTGGGCGGGGGCGTGGTCGGGGTTGATCGCGATGGCTTTGCGGTAGGCGGCCTCGGCCTCGGTGAACCGCCCTACCTCAGACAGCGCGTACCCGAGGTTGTTGTGGGCGGCGGCGGGGGGGGGTGATCTCGATGGCCTTGCGGCAGGCGGCCGCCGCCTCGGTGAACCGCCCCAACTCGTTCAGCGCGTACCCGAGGTTGCTGTGGGCGGCGGCGGCGGCGGGGTTGATCTCGATGGCCTTGCGGTAGGCGGCCGCCGCCTCGGTGAACCGCCCCAGCACGGTCAGCGCGTCCCCGAGGTTGTTGTGAGCGATGGCGTCGTCGGGGTTGTAACGGATATCGATCTTGTGGGCGTCGATGAGTGCTTTTTGCAGGCGTTCGGGCTGGGTTCTGGGGTCGTTCAGGGTGTGGGAGCTGGAGCGGGCGAGTTCGCCGATTTTGGTGGCAGCGGGGCCGCTGCCGGGTGGGAAAGCTCGGGTAGCGCGGCGCAGGTGGGTGACCTGGTCGGCGAGGTCCAGGGCGAGCGCGCGGGCGGATTGGACGTGCAGGAGGTGCAGGTAGGGGCGGATGTCGCCGTGCAGCAGCGGTTCGAGGGGGTCGGGTGCGTTGGTGAGGGCTTGGATGGCTGCTAGGGCCTGCTCGCGGCTGGGGTCCCAGGACTCTAGGGCGGCAAGGTGGGTGAGGGTGTTCTGGTCGGGGGCGGCCAGGTAGGGGGCGAAGGGGGTGGTGGTGTCGAGGAGTAGGCGGGCGTAGGAGGGCTGGATGACGGCGGCTGGGGGGTAGAGGTGGCGGAGCAGGAAGATTCCATCGGCGGGGTCGGCCCAGCAGGTGTGCCAGAGAACGGCGGCCGTGGTGGCGCGCCAGGTGGGGTCGGCGAGTTGGTCGTCGATGGTGGTGTGCGGGAGGGTCTGGAGTTGCTGGCGCAGGTAGGTGGTGGCGCGTTTGTTGGCGGCTGTGACGGTGGCGCGTGCGGCGGGTTCGAGCAGGAAGGTGCGGATGGCGTCGCGGACGTCGCGGTGCAGGGCGCGGCCGCCGGCGTGGACGAAGGCGTGGCGGCGGGCCAGCCCGGTCAGCACTGCTGAGACCTGGTCGGCTGGCCGGTCCCAGAGAGCGGCGAGCAAGCCGGCGTCTTTGGCCACCGGCACCGGTTCTGGTGCGGGGGCAGGCGCATCCCACTCGAACGGGTAATCGAAGGATGAGCGGCGGGTGTGGTCGCGTTCGTTATGGACCAGCGCCAGGCCGTACAGCAGGGGCAGGTCGGCGGCCAGGTCGGTGTTCTCCCGGCGGGCGTGGACCAGGTAGCGGCGGGCCATCTCGGCGATGACCGTCGACACCGTCCCATCGTCGGTGATCTCACCGTAGACGTCATCGTCGAGCCGGCGGCCTGCGGGCAGGTCCTCGACCATCTCGCAGAACAGGGAGATGGCCAGCGGGATCCCGCGGGTGAGGGCGATGACACGGGCACCGTTCACTTCCTGGGCCCGGTCGCCGAGGCGGCGGGAAAGGTAGCCGGTGACGGTGTCGTCGTCGAAACGATCCAGCTCGATGAGCCGCATCCGCTGCTCGGGGATCTCCCTGCGGAACGCCTTGGCCTCGCTGTCGGCCAGGGCGCCGGCCATCGGCTCCAGCCGCATCCCGACCACCCACACCACATGGCGGCCACAGCCGCGCATCATCTCCCGCAGCCAGGGCCCGGTGTCTCCCAGCAGCTCGCAGGTGTCCAGGACGATCACCAGCGGCCTGCGCCGGGACGCCAAGGCGTTGACGGCGCGGGTGAAGGCTTCCACGATCGCGCGGGGCTCATCGAACAGCGCCCCGTACTTGGCTTCGTCGATGGGCTCGGGCTTGCCCTGCCGGACCGCCGAGGTCAGGGCGGCGGCCGCGTCGATGGCGGTGTTCGCGGTCTTGGCCGCCGGTGCGGTGACCGGGCTGATCCCGGCCAGGCTGACCACGCTTTTTGCGGCCTTGGCCACCTGGTCGGGGGTCACGGGTTTCCGGCCGACCAGCGGCTCGACGCCCAGCAGCCGGGCGCGTTCGGCCAGGTCCCTGGCTCCGGCTGCCTGGCGGCGAAAACCCTCGAACGCCTTGTCCACCCGCCGCCGTCGCCTCCGCCCGCGAACCGTTTCTCCCAGCGCGGCGCGGATGCGTTCCAGAATCGTCCAGATCGGCGGCCCGGCGAACAGCGCATAGTCCTCGGGATGGAACCTGCGGTCGTCCTCCCAGTCCACTATCACCACTCGGCAGCGGGACCCGCCCGCACCCGCAGGGTCGGCGGCCAGGGCGACAAACCGCCGCAGCAGCATGGACTTTCCGATGCCCCCCGGCCCCTGGACCAGCACGACGTGCGCCTCGTCCAAACCGCCGTCTGGTTTGGCCGCCGCTTCGGCCAACACCCGCCGGAACCGGTCCTGCTCCTCACTGCGCCCGACAAACAGGTCCACGACCCAGCCCCCACCTGTCCCGCAGCCTCAGCGCCCCGCGCGCGGATGTTGTCCAGTGCGCCACCGGTCCCACCGCATATCAACCCACGACGCCCAATATGACCCGCTCGACCGGACCCGGCCAGCCCCGCCAAGGACACATCGGTGGTCATGGCGTCCCCAAGGGCGGGCGACGGTCCATCGCCAGAGCGACTCGCCGTAGGGTGCGACGTGCGCCCAAAGATGCTGACCGATCTGTCGCTGGTGATACCGCGCCGCGCGATCCGACCACCCAGCAAGGTCGCCCCACGCTTCCCAACGACCAACGCCCGTTCGTCATCCAGCAGCGTCCAGTGCTCGACGAGCTCATCGAGATCAGCCGACCGGCCCACACGCATCGACGCTGCCGGGCCGTACGGCCCGTTATCAGGCGAACACGCCAGTCGTCAGCAAACCGTTATAGATCAACACCGTCTGCCTCACGGGACAGCGTTCTTAGGAACACCCCGCATACGCCAGATCCGGGATCGTCTGACCCACTGCCCGGCGAGGAATTCACCACCCGCGGCACGGCCAACTGCGTGCGGATCGCCCAGCGCCAATGCCGCGACCGGCACGCCGAGCTGCAAAACACCGCGTCCTTGCGAGCCCGCGCCGGCAACAGCTGCCCGCACCCCGGGCACAACCTCCGCGCAACCTTCCCGCTCACCCGTTCAGGCTGCACCTCGATCCACTCAGATCACCAGACCCCCGTTCAACCAAGAGCCGAAGTTCTCGAACAGGCACTGAGCGACTTGACCAGCCGACCAGCCGACCTAGATATATCTAAACTACTCGAACGGTGATTGATTGGCCTTTTTTTGCGAATGACACCGGAGGGTCCGCCTTATCAAACCCCGCTCTGTAGCGCTGGAGGATGTCTTTGCCTTTGCCGCTAAGGATCACCGGCGTAATCTGCATAATGGCACCTTTATTGGTGGGGTCGCCAAACTGAACATGTTTGCATGAATAGTTATCTTGCGAGGATCTCGAACACTCCCCCTCTGGAAATGTCATGTTACTTGTGTTGAAGTTGACGAGAACCCAAACATGTTGATCGGATTCTAGACCTTCGATGTGTAGGCGTATGTCAGAAAAGGTATTCACTTCAACTATTGAATTTTGCACTGGTGAAGTTACTTCGAATGAATCGTTAGAATTATTTGAGCTGGTGGGTGAAGGTTTGCTCGGTGGCCTTAGATCTCCGTGAGTGGGAAGAAAGATGATGGCGAACATTAATCCTCCCGCCGTCAGTAAGGCGGAACTCCAGCCAATGGCGCCAGCGCGAAGGACCTGGTGACTAGGAAGGGTGAGACGCCACAGCCTTGCTGTCCGGCTGGTGTCCGTGCTGGTGTCCGTGCTGGTCATCATCCTTCCGGGTATCGTGTGCTCGGGTGTCCGGTCCGGAGGGGGCCCGGCGTCCCCCGCTCTCATGTCATCCAAGAATTCGGTTAGGTTGCCGAGTTCCGTCCCCTGTTCGGTGAGCATCGCGTCCTGTTTGGTGAGTGTTTCGTCCATTCGTGCTAGCACGTCATCAGTGATGTGCTGGCGAGTCATATCCTGCAACTGAGCGTTTGTGTCTTGCGGGTCCATAGCCTCCGTTGCGGACACGCGGTCGTCGACATTGTCATCAGTGATAGCAGTGAGGGCCTGCTGTAGTAGATGGACTGCCCGGCTGCGCTGACGGTCGGCGATCTCACGCTGACGGGTGGCCTCGCGTAGACGCTGCTCGGTTTGCACCTGCAGTATGCGGGCGGCATCAAGATTGGCTTGAGTCTCAGCTAGTTGGACCTGTATGGCAGCAAGCTGCTGTCGAAGATCAGACTGCTCGTTGGTTTCGGCCCTCAGGCGGTCTCGCTCACGTCGAAGTTCTTCGCGCTCGGCGAGGAGGGCCATCGTAGTGGCCTCCAAGAACTCTCGGAAGCTCAGCAGCTCCGAAGCCAACGCCTGACTACGGGATACCGACAGCTGGGTGCGGGCGACCAAGTCCTGCCTCTTGGCGATCTCGCCGAGCGTAGAGATCACCTCTTGGATGCGGGAAGGCGCGATCTCCGTATCCTGCTGGTCGAGCACCGGCTCATCGGCAGGGATCACTGTGGCGTGTTCTGGATCAGCGGCCTCCCAGACTTCGCGGATCCGTTGTTCCAGGACGTGCCGGCCATGGTGGTCTTCTGGAACGCAGGCGACGAGGAACGCCTCCACGAATCGCCACTCCGGGCGGCGCTCCCCGCTCAGATGCTCTGAGATCATGCTTCTCCCGTAAGGCATGATCTCAGCGAGTTGCCGTAGCGATCGGCCATGCTCGTCCGCGAGGGTCCGGAGCGCTGCTGCCAGCTCTCGAACCTCGACATACTCTCCACGCAGAGCACCCCACCGTCCAGGCATCCGGCTCCGCCCTTCCTCCGCGGCGACCGGACAGAGCCGGACGTCCGCAGTTATGCAGGGAAAACCTCTCAACTTCCAGGCGGACATACTTCACCAGGCATACACCGGATTCGACCGCGTCACCCGAATCGGTGTTAGGAGACCGAGACCATGTCGTTCCTCTCCAAGCCCTGCCCCTCCGAAGCCACCCGACACGATTTCGACAGCGGCCGCTACTGGCGAATCAAGATCCTCCTGGAGTACTTCCGCTTCGCGGTCGACGTCCTCATCCGGGTCGCAGCCGAGGCACTGCGTATCTGGACCAACTAGCTAGCGGATATGGCCGCACGCTCACCCGGCGCACCACATCCCGGCAGCATCACTCGCCGAAGACGTGCTCGACCACGCTCGCGACCTCGGCGGCGCCGGCGCGGAAGTAGCGGCCGCTGGTGGCCACGGAGGCGTGCCCGAGCAGGTACTGCACCTGGGCGGGGTCGGCGCCGCCGCGGCGCAGCCTGGTGGCGTAGGTGTGCCGGAGGGCGTGCGGCCGCAGCCCCGCGATCCCGGCCGCGTCGCCGACCGCGAGCACCACCTGGGTGAGGCCGGAGATGGTGAGGGGTCCGCGCTGTCCGGTCCACAGCGGCCCGTCGGCGCGGCCGCGCTCGGCGAGCCGTCCAGCAGGGCCGCGCGCGCCGGGGCGGGGAGCGGCACGGTGCGCACCTGGTCGCCCTTGCCGTGCAGCCGCACGTCCCCGGTCCGCGCGGTCACCGGGACGTCCTCCACCTGGAGGCGGGCGCACTCCTCCACCCGGGCGCCGGAGTACAGCAGCACCGCCACGATCGCGGCGTCCCGGGCGCCGCGCCGCTTGGCCGCGCGCTCCACCGCGCCGGCCTGCCGGTCGGTCAGGGCGTCCGGTTCGCCGGGCGGCGGCACCCGCAGCGGCTTGACCGTGAGGCGCAGGCCGGCCAGCTCGTACAGCAGCCCCACCGCCGCCCGCGCCTGGTTGACCGTGGCGACCGAGGCGCGCGCCTCCAGCAGCGAGCGGCGCCACGCCTTCACCGCGGCGTCCGCGCCGACCACGTCGGCGAACGCGTCGGGATGGTCGGGAGCGTGCTCGGCCAGCCAGGCCGTGAACGCGCGGCAGCCCCGCCGGTAGGCCCGCACCGTGTGGGCCGACAGCGCGGCCCGGTCCAGGTGCCGCTCGAACTCGGCCAGGGCGCGCGCGGCGGCCTCCTCCAGCTCGGCGGCGAGCCCGGCCGCCGGCTCGACCGCGAGCCGCTCGCCGCCGGGATGCCGACCGGCGCCCCGGTCGGTGACGTGGCCGCCGCCGGCGGGGCGGAGCGGTACGACGGTCCGCCGGTCGTCGTCCGGGCTGTTACCGGCCATCGCGTGCTCCCCGTTGTTATCCGCTGAGTCTCTTCCCCGCCGCGGCGGGGCCGGGAAGAACGTTATCCGCTGAGTCCGACAGTCGACTCAGTGGATAAGAACCATTATCCACTGAGCGGAGCGAGAGGCCTGTCCTCGACCACCATTACCTGATCGACGGGATAGGTGACCGATCGGGTGCGTCGTCATCTCTCACGACCCACATCCCCGGTGTGACTTCTTCCGACCGAGCCCGCAATCGCTCGGCCCACCCCGCTGGCCACCGGGTGCCCGGCGTTGACCAGCGTGCTCCCGACAGCTTCGCCCCCAGCAAGTTCGCGCGGGTCAGGTTCGCGCCGGTCATGTTCGCGCGGGCCAGGTCCGCGCGGGCCAGGTTCGCGCCGGTCAGGTCCGCGATGGTCAGGTCCGCACCGGTCAGGTCCGCACCGGTCAGGTCCGCGCGGGCCAGGTTCGCGCCGGTCAGGTCCGCGCTGGCCAGGTCCGCACCGGTCAGGTCCGCGCCGATCAGGTCTGTGTTGTTCAGGTGTGCGCCGGTCAGCTTCGCGCCGGTCAGGTGTGCGCCGGTCAGGTTCGCGCCGGTCAGCTTTGCGCCGGTCAGGTCCGCGCTGGCCAGGTTCGCGCGAGTCAGCTTCGCGCCAGTCAGGTTCGTGTGGAACAGGACTGCGTTGTACAGGTCCGCGCCGGTCAGATACGTGCCAGTCAGCGTCGCGCGGCTCAGGTTCGCGCTGGTCAGGTTCGCGCTGGTCAGGTTCGCGCGGGCCAGGGTCGCGCGGGCCAGGGTCGCGCGGGCCAGGTTCGCGCGGGTCAGGTCCGCGATGGTCATGTTCGCGCCGGTCAGGTCCGCGCCGGTCAGGTTCGTGCGGATCAGGTTCGCGTGGATCAGGTTCGCGTTCGGCCCAAGGTCGAGAGCGCGGCCAGCGGCGGCGACTTCCTTGGGTGGCGTGGCCGACCGCATGCCCTGCTGTGCGTACTGGGCGAGCCCCGGGATGAAGAGGGGGGACCTACCGGGGGAAGAGGCCGGTTCCTGCTGTTCGGCGGCGGTGGATGGTGCAGGCAGTTGCACGCCCAGCAGCCGGGCGAGCACCCGACGGACGAGGCGATGATGCATCGCAGGAGGCCCTGCCGCCGGCGCAAGACCGTCCCCGAGCGCCATCCGCCAGGCGCGACGCGGTGCCGAGGTCTGTGTCATGACCGCTCGACCTCCTGCGGTTGTGCAGCCTGACCGCTTTGCTCGGCCTTTGCTGCACTGGCTGGGACAACCGCCGGTGAGGGCTCGGCGGCAGCGTCGTCCTGCAGCGCTTGGGTGACCTGCGGGAACTGCCCCAACTGCGCCAGCAGTGCAGGGGCGGCGAATCCCACCGCCAGCGCCGCATAGGGGCCGCTGGTCTGGCTGGTGACGGCGAACAGCCAGGCCGTGAATGCGCCCAACGGCGCCCGGATGGCCAGGACCCACAGATGCGCGGGCACATCGACGTAGGAGCGCATGCGCGGCGGGCTCTTGCGCACCCGACCGCCCGGAGTGCGGCGGGCGCGCTGCCAGGCCAGCACATACCCCAGCACCGCCAGCAGCTCCACCAGGCCGCCACCGGCCGCGCCGAGTAGCACGCTCTCCCACACCGCCATGCCCTGACGGTAAGCCCCCGATCGCTCGGCCGGAGAGCCGTCGCCGGTCAACGCCCGGAACCGGCCGCAGCTTGTTGAGGTAACGCAGCGCGGGCCGTGTCGAGAACCGGTGACCGTCACCTTCTCCGCCACAAGGGCGCTCCAACGCGATTCTCAACAGACTCAAGAGGCGATCGAGCCCAGTGCCAGCCTCGGGGACCTGCATGTCGAAAACCCATCCGTTGCGGCCGGATCCGGGCGCGCGGTCTGGTGAACCAGCGGCGCTGGTGCGGGCGTCTGAGCGGCATGGGCGAGGTGGCGCCGGGCGGCGCGACAGGTGACCCCGACCCGCTGGGAGAAGAGGGTCGGCGGAGGGAGCGAGAAGAGGCGGCGGGCCTGTGGCCGATCCGGCGGGCGCTGACGGTCGCGGGTGTGACTGCGGTGGCCGGGCTGGTAGTGCTGATGACGGTCGCACTGGCGGTGCTTGGATTTCCGCACTTGAAGCACACCAGCACGCTTCCGCTCACGCAGCTGCTGGACGTGCTCAAGCTCGTGCTCGGGACCGTCGCCGGCGTCGGCGCATTGTTCGCGCTCGTTACGGCCTACCGGCGTCAGCGGCTGGCCGAAGCCGCCCACGACTACGCCCAGCGTATGGACGCCATCCAGCAAGCGCACCAGGAGCGACTGTCCCGCAATGCCGAACACGATGCCGCCGAACGACGGATCACCGAGCTGTACAACGCTGCCGCCGAGCAACTCGGCTCGGACAAGGCCCCGGTCCGTCTCACCGCGCTGTACACCCTGGAGCGGCTGGCCAACGACAACGAACGGCACCGGCAGACCATCGTCAACATCATCTGCGCCTACCTGCGGATGCCCTGGACTCCGCCGCCAGAAAGCCTCCCCACGCGGCCGGATCCTGCCATCCCGGACGGACAACGGCGGGCAGCACATCGATACCGCACCAAACGTGCTGGTCATCCAACGTCCCCACAGCCGGAAGGTTCTGATCCATACGAGGAGCGCCAAGTCCGTCTGACCGCTCAGGAGATCTTGCAGACCCACCTGTCCGACCACGCCGGTTCGGCGGCTTGGGGCATCCTCGAACTCGACTTGTCCAGAGCCACATTGATCGATTTCTTCTTCCCTGGCTGCACCGTTGGCCATGCCAGCTTCACCGAGGCCTCCTTCCTCGGCTTCGCTAACTTCCACGGCACAACCTTCACTGACCAGGCCGGTTTCGTAGAGGCCTCCTTCCACGGGTACGCCAACTTCGGCAAGGTCACCTTCTCTAACGGTCTCTTCTGTCGATCGGCATCATTCGAAGACCTGGCAGACTTCGCACGCGCGTCCTTCCCAGAGGGCGGCAACTTCCACTGGACGTCCTTCCGTTCTGTCGAGTTCAACGAAGTCAACGGAACGATCGATCTTGAGTGCGCCACCGTGGTGGACAGAGCGGGACCGGTCACCCTTCCGCCGGGGTGGCGGATCGACCCAGCAGATACTGCTGCAGGCCGCATCGTGGCCGCTCCAACGCCATCGTTCTAGCCGTCTAAGAAACGATCCGTTGCGGCCGGATCCGGGTGGGCGGTTGCGTGAACCACGCGGCATGAGTGGGGCGTCTGAGCAGCATGGGCGAGGCGGCGCCGGACGGCGCAGAAGGTCCTGACCGGTCGGGCGGAGAGGGCAGGCTGCAACGAGAGCGGGAACGGGCAGCCGGCCTGTGGCCGATCCGGAAGGCGTTGACGACCGCGAGCATCACCGCGGTGGCGGGCCTGGTCGTGGTGATGGCGGCCGTGCTGGCGGTGCTGGGCTTCCCGCACCTGCAGCACACCAAAGCCCTGCCGCTCTCCCAACTGCTTGACGTCCTCAAGCTCGTTCTCGGTACCGTCGCCGGCGTTGGTGCCTTGTTCGCGTTGGTGATGGCCTACCGGCGGCAGCGCTTGGCCGAAGTCGCCGACGACCGCGACCAGCAACGCGCTCTGCTGGACGCCCAGCGGGCCGTCCTGGAACAGGAGCGGGCCCTGCTGGAACAGCGGCAGGCCCAAGAAGACCGGACCCGGGTGTTCAACGAACGGTTCGGCGCCGCCTCCGCCCAGCTCGGCCACGACGAACCCGCCGTGCGGCTGGCGGGCGCCTACGCCATGGCCGGCCTCGCCGACGACTGGGAACAGGGCCGCCAGACCTGCATCGACGTCCTCTGCGCCTTCCTGCGCCTGCCGCACACGCTCTCCCCCGGAGAGGACCCCGCCGAGGGCCAAGACCCGACCGAGCACGCCGCAGCGCGCGCGACCTACCTGGCGGCCCGCGAGGTCCGCCACACCGTCATCCGCATCATCGGCAACCACCTCAACGGCCACACCGACGTCTCCTGGCGCGGCCACGACTTGGACTTCACCGGCGCCATCTTCGACGGCGGCGACTTCCGCAGGGCCGTCTTCACCAGCGACGCGACCGTCTCCTTCCAAGAAGCCCGCTTCGAGGGCGGCACGGTCGACTTCGGCGGCGCCAGGTTCGAAGGCGGCACGACGATCGACTTCGGCGGCACGGTCGACTTCGGCGGCGCCAGGTTCGAAGGCGGCACGGTCGACTTCGACAACGCCGGGTTCGAGGGCGGCACGGTCGACTTCGGCGGCGCCAGGTTCGAAGGCGGCAGGGTCAACTTTGGATACGCCAGGTTCGAGGGCGGCGTGGTCAAGTTCGACAACGCCGGGTTCGAGGGCGGCACGGTCGACTTCGACAACGCCAGGTTCGAGGGCAGCACGATCGACTTCGGATACGCCGGGCTCGTGGGCGGCACGGTCGACTTCGCCAGCGCCGTGTTCGAGGCCGGCACGGTCAACTTCAGATACACCGGGTTCGAGGGCAGCACGGTCAACTTCGGGTATGCCGACTTCAAGAGCGGCGTGGTCGCCTTCGCCAGCGCCGACTTCAAGGGCGGCGCGATCAACTTCGATGAGGCGACCGGCCGACGGCCCACGGGCCTGCCGAATGAGATGGCCCCCCACTTGTCGTAAAACGATCTTGGGCTCAAGGGATCAATGCATCACCGATAATGATCTTGGTCATTGTGGGAGGTGTAGTGCGGGACTACGGGTTC
>NZ_BAAAMR010000150.1:0-19025 GCF_039529375.1 Actinomadura napierensis | reverse complement strand
GGCCGCCGCCGGAGCGGCCGTCCCGGCCTCGCCGGCCGCCGCGCCCTCGGACGCGGTGCCGGCGGCGCCCGCCGTGCCCGACTCGAGTGCCTTGCCGGAATAGCCGGGCACCTGGATCTGCGGGAACGGGCCGGTGTTGCGCAGCGGCATCAGCGTGATCTGCTGCAGGGTGACCGGCCCGGCGATGGCTCGGGGCGCGGCGGGCTCGGGGGCCTTCGGCTCGTCCTCGTCCTCGCCTTGCCGCGAGACGTACCGGTGCAGCGTTCTCAGCAGGACGAACAGTCCCAGCATCGACACGATCGGCGGGACGGCGGCCGTCGCCTGGTAGGAGAACGACCGGTGGCCGACGTGTCCCACGTTGAAGATGAGGCTGGCCGTCCAGCCCGCCAGGGCGATGGCCAGCGGCAGGAAGAAGTCGAGCCAGCTCATCATGTCGCGGCGGCGCAGCACGAAGGCGTCGACGGCGAGCAGGAAGAGGCCGAGTTCGCCCACGATGATGAACAGGTCGACCAGCAGCGGGAACGAGTCCGCCTTCCAGCCCCGGAGACCGTGCTCCAGCGCCCAGTGGTAGAGCCCGGCGTAGGACTGGGCGAAGCCGCCGGCGGTCGCGGTCATGACCGCGATCGCCATGAGGGCGATGGCCCCCCACCGTGTGATGACCTGTACCCGGTTGGCAGCGCTCATGCGGCAGGTGCTCCAGATTGTCTTACCTAACCAAATGTGATCGGTGGGAGACTATCCATTCCTTGCGTGTTTCGTGGGAGATTCCAGTTACGTCTGCGTACCGTTCCGGGAGTTACCGGACCTCCAGGGCGAAATCGCACCGCGCGCCGCCCCTCGCCTGCCGGCCGCCCGGCCTGCGTCGGTGCGAGTGAGCACCCGGCGAGGCGGGCCGCATCGGCGCCCGGCGGCGTGCATCGATCCGGGGATCCGGGGAACGCGGGTAGTAAGCAGCATTTTGGGGGGAATGTCATGCCACACCCAGGGAGCCAGACGGACGCCGACGACGTGCGCGGCGCCGTGCTGCCGCTGGAGTACGCCGAGGACCTCGACCCGCTCCTCGACCGGATCGGGGACGCCGCGTGCGTGCTGCTCGGCGAGGCCAGCCACGGCACCCACGAGTACTACGCCTGGCGGGCCGCGATCACCCGCCGGCTGATCGCCGAACGCGGCTTCTCCTTCGTCGCCGTCGAGGGCGACTGGCCGGACTGCCGCCGCGTCGGCCGGTCGGTCACGCTGGCGCCCGGCGGTGCGCGGGACCCGCGGACCGTGCTGGACGCCTTCGAACGCTGGCCCACCTGGATGTGGGCGAACGAGGAGACCGTCCGGTTCTGCCGCTGGCTGCGCGAGCACAACGCGGACCTGCCGCCGGACGAGCGCGCCGGCTTCTACGGCCTGGACGTCTACAGCCTGTGGGAGTCGCTGCGGGCCGTCGTCGACCATCTGGCCGATCACCGTCCCGAGTACCTGGAGACGGCGCTGGAGGCCTACCGCTGCTTCGAGCCGCACGGCGAGGACCCGCGGTCCTACGGGTGGAACACGGCGCTGGTCCCGGACGGGTGCACCGAGGAGATCCTGGCGCTGCTGACCCGGCTGCGCCGCCCGGTGTCGCACGGCGACTCCCGCGACCCCGACGAGGAGCTGGACGTCCGGCAGAACGCCGAGGTCGCGGCGGGCGCCGAACGCTACTACCGCGCCATGATCGGCGGCGGCCCGGAGTCGTGGAACGTCCGGGACGTGCACATGGCCGACACCCTCGACCGGCTGATGGACTTCCACACCCACGGCGGGCAGGGCGGCAAGGCGGTCGTGTGGGCGCACAACACCCACGTCGGCGACGCCCGCGCCACCGACATGGCCGAGGCCGGAATGGTCAACCTCGGGCAGCTCGCCCGCGAGCGGCTCGGCCGCGACCGGGTCGTCGCCGTCGGGTTCGCGGGCGGCCCCGGCGAGGTGGTCGCCGCGCCGCGCTGGGGCGACCCGATGGAGGTCATGGCCGTCCCGCCGCCGAAGCACGGGTCGCTGGAGGAGGTGCTGGCGCGGTCGGAGCTGCACCGCGGACTGTTCGTGGTGCCGCCCGAACGCGACATGCCCGGCTTCCTCACCGGCAGCCTGGGGCAGCGGGCGATCGGCGTCGTCTACGATCCCGATCGCGACCGGCGGCAGTACGTCCCGACGACGCTCGCCGATCGCTACGACGCGCTGTGCTGGTTCCGGAACACGACCGCGATCGAGCCGCTGCACATGGAGGCGGCCCGGCGCGGCGAGCTGGAGACCATGCCGACGGGCGTGTGAGCAGGTCCGACGCAGGAGGACGAGCATGACGCTGACCATGGCCCCCGGGCCGCTCGCCGGGTCGCCCGGCGACGACGTCAACTTCCGCATCGAGGGGCCGAAGCACCGGCTGCTGATGCACGACTTCCCCCGCCGGGTGCACGCCCGCTTCGGCGGGGAGGTCGTCTTCGACACCGAGCACGGCAAGCTGCTGCACGAGACGGGGCTGCTGCCCGTCCTGTACGTCCCGGAGGAGGACGTCCGGACGGACCTGCTGGAGAGGACGGACCACAGCACGCACTGCCCGTTCAAGGGCGACGCCGCGTACTGGACGATCCGCGCCGGCGGCCGCGCCGCGGAGAACGCGGTCTGGGGATACCCGGAGCCGCGTCCCGAATCGTCCTGGCTGCGAGGTCACATGGCCTTCTACTGGGACCCGATGGACGCCTGGTACGACGAGGACGAGCAGGTGCACGGGCACCTGCGCGACCCGTTCCACCGGGTCGACGCCCGGGCCTCGTCCCGGCACGTCCGGGTGCTGCTGGACGGGAAGGTCATCGCCGAGACCGAGCATCCGATGCTCCTGTCGGAGACGGGCCTGCGCAACCGGTTCTACATCCCGGCCGAGGACGTGCGCCGCGAGCTGCTGACCCGCAGCGGCAAGCACACCGTCTGCCCCTACAAGGGCGAGGCGACGTACTGGTCGCTGGACGGCGCCGAGGACGCGGCCTGGTCCTATGAGGAGCCGCTCGAGGACGCGACGAAGATCCGCGGCCATCTGAGCTTCGACCACGAGGCGGTGACCGTCGAGACCGAGCCGCCGCCCGGCACGTGACCGCGGGGCCGGACGTCGCGGTCGCCGGTCAGATCGTCCGCGACCTGGAGGACACGCCGCCGCCGGTCCTGCTCACCGTGTCCGACATCGCGGCGGCCGGGCCCGCGCCGGCCTCTAAACGGGTCGCGCCGGACCCGCCCGGCGTTCCATGATTCTCGGCATGCTGGACACATCTCTCTACCTGGCGTTCCTCGTCGCCGCGCTCGCCCTGTGCCTCACTCCCGGCCCCGACATGATGTTCATCGTGGCCATGGGCGGACGGGGCGGGCCCGCCACCGGCGTGATGGCCGCCGCGGGGGTGGCCACCGGCGCCCTCACCCATGCCGTCGCCGCGATGCTCGGCCTGTCGGCGCTGTTCACCGCCCTGCCGACGCTCTACCACGTCCTGCGCTGGGCGGGCGCCGCCTACCTGCTCTACCTCGCGGTGAAGTCGTTCCGGGACCGGGGCGAACCCGGCGAGGCGACCGCGCCCGCCGGGCCGGGGCGGCTCCGCGCGTTCGGGCAGGGCGTCGTCACCAACCTGCTCAACCCGAAGGTCATCCTGTTCAACATCGCGTTCCTGCCGCAGTTCGTGAACCCCGGGCTCGGCCATCCGATGGTGCAGTTCCTCGTCCTCGGGCTGACGCTCGTGCTGATGGGGCTGGTGGTGGACGGGACGGTCGGGCTGCTGTCCGGCCGGCTCGCCGCGGTGCTGCGGCGCAGCCGCCGCGTCGCGCGGGGGCTCAACCTCTTCAGCGGTACCGTCTTCACCGGCCTCGCCGTCCGGCTGCTCGCCGTCCCGAAATAGGACCGCGCCGAGATGCGCCGGGGCGGTTTACCGTGCAGGTGACAGCGGGCATGTCAAGGTACCCGGCGACAGGTAAGGAGGAGGACCGTGGCACCCTCCTCGCCGTGCTTCCCCCGCCCCGGTTTCTGGGCCGCGCTCGACACCGCGCAGCGGACCGCGCTGCGCGCCGCCGCACGCGCCCGGCAGTACGCCGTCAAGGCGCCGCTGGTCTACCAGGGCGACGAGTCCGACCATGTGATCATCATCGAGCGGGGCTGGACCAAGGTGACCTCGTCCACCGAGGACGGGCACGACGTGGTGCTGGCCGTGCGCGGGCCGGGGGACCTGCTCGCCGAGAGCGCGGTGCTCGGCGGCCGCACCCGCTCGGCGACGGTGACCGCGCTGTCGCCGGTGCGCGCGCTGGTCGTTCCCGCCAACCGGTTCACCGGGTTCCTGGACGCGCATCCGGACGTGTGGATGCTGGTCACCGGAACGTTCGTGCAGCGCATCGACGACTCCGACCGGCGCCTGCGCGCACACGTCGCCAGCCGGGGCACGCAGCGGCTCGCGCGCCTGCTGGCCGACCTCGCCGAGCGCTCGGCGCAGCACGTCCCGCCGGCGCCGGACGGGTCGATCGTCATCGGGCCGCGGCTGTCCCAGGAGGAGCTCGGCAGCTGGATGGACGCCTCCCGGGAGACCGTCGCGCGGGCCCTGACCGGGCTGCGCGCCGCCGCCCTGATCCGCACCGGCCGGCGCCGGATCACCGTCGTCGACCTGCCGGGTCTGCGCGCGTACGCCGGGGACGCCGAACCGGCGGACTAGTCCCGCCCCGGCCCCGGCGACGCGAACTTGTCAATGACAAGATAGGATCCCGGCATGAGGGACGACGCCTACCACCACGGTGATCTGCGGCGGGCCGTCATGGCGGCCGCCGTCGACGCGATCGCCGAGTCGGGCCCGGCCACCTGGAGCCTGCGCGAGCTGGCCCGCCGCGCCGGCGTCTCGCACGCCGCGCCCGCCCACCACTTCGGCGACAAGGCCGGGCTGCTCACCGCCGTCGCCGCCGAGGGGTACGCGCGATTCGCCGACGCGCTGGAGGGCGCCGGCGGCGACTTCCACGAGGTCGGGCTGGCCTACATCCGCTTCGCCGTGGATTACCGCGCCTACTTCGAGGTCATGTTCCGGCCCGAGCTGTACCGGGCCGACGACCCGGAGGTCGCCGCCGCCCGCGCGCGCGCCGACGCCGTCCTCGTGCGCGGCGCCCGCAGCGTCGCGCCGGACCGTCCGGCGGGCGATCTCACCGCCCCGATCGCCGCCTGGTCGATCGTCCACGGCTTCGCGGAGCTGTGGCTGCGCGGCGCCCTCCCGGCCGGGCTCGGCGACGACCCGGTGGCCGCCGCCGAACCGGTCATCCGGCTGCTGTTCGAGAAGCGACCCTAACCGTCGCCTTCACACCGGGGGCGTGCCCCGCGGTGCGGTCGCCGCCCTAGGGGCGGGGGGTGACAGAAGCGCGCGGCGGCGCGGTCTCGGGCACCGCGACCCCCGCCTTGGCGGGGACGCACAGCGCGGCGATGATCCCGGCGGCGGCCACCCCGGACGCGACCCACAGCGCGGGCTTGAAGCCGTCGACGAACGACTCGGGCGAGGCGTAGCCGCCCTTGTGGGCGAACACCGCGGCGAGGATCGCGATGCCGAAGACGCCGCCGAGTTCGCGCAGCGCCGTGTTGGTGCCGGCCGCCACGCCCACGTCGCCGGCGGGCACCGCCGCCGTCGCCGCGCCGGCCGTCGTCGCGAAGATCATGCCGGTGCCGACGCCCGCGAGGACCAGCGGCCCGACGAGCGTCCCGTACCCCACGTCCGGCGAGGTCACCACCGCGAGCCAGCCGAACCCGGCCGCCTGCAGCACCATCCCGCCCGCCATCAGCGGGCGCGGCCCGACGCGGTCGGCCAGCGCACCGGACAGCGGCGCGGCGATCATCGGCATACCCGTCCAGACCAGCAGCCGCAGCCCGGTCTCCAGCGGGGAGTCGCCCAGCCCGATCTGGAACAGCTGGGTGATCATGAACAGAGAGCCGAGCAGCGACACCGCCTGCAGGAAGATCACCGCGTTGGCGGACGAGAAGGCGCGCAGCCGGAAGTACGCCAGCGGCAGCATCGGGTGCGCGGCCCGGCGCTCCCACAGCAGGAACAGCACCACCAGCACGGCCCCGGCGGCGAGCGCGCCGGCCACCTCCGGCGAGTCCCAGCCGGCCGACGGCGCCCGGACCGGCGCCCACGTCAGCGCGAACATGCCGAGCCCCGCGAGGACCTGCCCGGGCAGGTCCAGATGGGGGCGCGGCCCGCGGCTCTCCCGCAGCAGCGTCGCCGACAGCGGGATCATCACCAGCCCCACCGGCACGTTGATCCAGAAGATCCACTGCCAGGCCAGCCCGTCGGTGATCGCGCCGCCGAGGACCGGCCCGCCGGCCACCCCCAGGCCGGTGATCCCGCCCCACAGCCCGATGGCCGCACCGCGCTTCTCCACCGGGAAGACGTCGCTGATCAGCGTCAGGGTCAGCGGCAGCAGCAGCGCCGCGCCGGCGCCCTCGACCACCCGTGCGGCGATGAGCGCGCCGGCGCCGCCGGCCAGCGCGCACGCGGCGGACGCCGCGGTGAACACGGCGAGGCCCGTCACGTAGATCCGGCGGCGCCCGAACCGGTCGCCCAGCGCGGAACCGGTCAGCATCAGGCAGGCGAACGCCAGGTTGTAGGCGTTGATCGTCCATTCGAGGTCCGACAGGCTCGCGCCCAGGTGGGTGCGCAGCACCGGCAGCGCGGTGGCGACCACCACCACGTCGAGGGAGCACAGGAACGCCCCCATCCCCGCCAGCACCAGCGTCCAGCCCCGCCGCGCCGCCGGGACGTCGCCCGTCGCGGGCGCCTCCCGGCCGGTCGCGGTCTTGCTCGTCATCTCCGGCATCCCGGTCCCTTCCCTTGGAGCGGATCGCTCACCGGGTACAGACCGCCGCCGATCCGGAAGGAACCGGTGCGGTCGCCGGAGCCGGGGAGGGCAGGACGGACGGCAGCCCGAACCGCGGGAACAGGTCCGGGTCGAGGAAGGCCGTGATCCCCGCGACGCCGCCCGCCGAGGCCGTGAGGACCTGGACGCAGTGCGCTCGGTGCACGCCGTCCGGGTCGCGCCGGTAAGCGGCGAAGGACGGCTGGCCGTTGGCGGACACGGGGAGCAGGCGCATGTCGCCGGGGCCGGTGAAGATGTGCGCCGCGGCGAAGCGCGCCACGTCGCCGCGCCCGGCGAACCACGCCGCGTACGGCGGCATCTCCAGTATCGCGTCCCGCGTCAGCAGTTCCGCGAGCGCCGCCGCGTCGGCGTTCTCGAACGCCGCCGCGTACCGGTCGAGCAGCGCGCGGACGTCCGGATCGCCGGGTTCGGCGACCGCGTCCTCCTGCGGCGCGAGCCGCTCCAGCTGCTCGCGCGCCCGCTGCAGCATGCTCTTGACCGCGACCGTGGACGTGCCGAGCGTCTCGGCGACCTCGGCCGCACGCCAGCCCAGCACGTCCCGCAGGATCAGCACCGCGCGCTGCCGGGCGGGCAGATGCTGCAGCGCGGCGATCAGCGCGAGCCGGACGCCGGCGCGCGACGCGACGACCGCGGCCGGGTCGCCGCCGTGCGCCGCGTCCGCCCACCCGCCGGGCAGCGGCTGCAGCCATCCGATCTCCGGCCGGATCGGGCCGGGCGAAAGGTCCGGGTCGGAGTCCGGCGCGCCCAGCCCGGACGGCAGCGGCCGGCGGCCCCGCGCGCCGAGGCCGGTCAGGCACACGTTCGTCGCGATCCGGTGCAGCCAGGTGCGCAGCGACGCCCGCCCCTCGAACCGGTCGAACGACCGCCACGCCCGCAGGTACACCTCCTGGACGAGGTCCTCCGCCTCGTCCAGCGACCCGAGCATCCGGTAGCAGTGCACCAGCAGCTCGGCACGGTACGGATCGGTCAGCCGCACGAACTCCCCGTCATCGGTCATCGGCAATCCCTTCAGTGCGCCCACACCTGTACAGACCGGTGCGGCGCCCGAAACGAACCGGCCGCGGGCCGTCGAATTCAGCGGGACGCCGGTGCGGTCTCCGCGGACGCGCCCTCCTCCAGCGCGGGATCGGCGGGCGCGGGTTCGGGGACGGCGGCCAGGTCGGCGCGGAAACGGCGGTTGAGGGCCGCGCGCATCCGGGCCGCGCGGCTGCGGGCGCGCGGGCTCTCGACGCCGCCGGAGGGCGGCGGGACGTCCAGCGGGACCGCCGGGGCCGGACGCGGATCGGTGATCGCGGCCGTCCCCTCCGCCGGAAGCCGCCGCTCGACCTCGCTGAACCCGCCCTCGGGCGACTGCCGGATGACGCCGGTCTCCAGCCCGTGCTCGACGAGCGCGAGGTCGCGGTGCTGCAGGCCGACGCAGATCCGGTAGGTCACGACGTAGGCCAGGACGGGGCCGAGGACGACCGCGAACCGGAAGAACCAGGTCGTCCAGAACAGCGGGACGTCGAACCGGTCGGCGATGACGTCGTTGCCGCCGGCCGCCCACAGCGCCCCGTAGAACACGACGCCGCCCATGCCGATCCCGGTACGGGCCGGGACGTCGCGGGGCCGGTCGAGCAGGTGGTGGATCTGCCGGTCGCCGGTGACCCAGCGTTCCAGGAACGGGTAGGCGGCCAGCCCGGTGAACAGCAGCCCCGGCACCACCAGCGCCGGCACGAGCACGCTCAGCGTGACCGTGTGCCCCCACGCGCTGATCTCCCACGACGGCATGATGCGCAGCGCGCCCTCCAGCCAGCCCATGTACCAGTCGGGCTGCGAGCCGGAGCTGATCGCGCCCGGGTCGTACGGGCCGAACAGCCACACCGGGTTGATCTGCACGAACGCCGCGAGCAGCACGGTCACGCCGAACACCCACAGGAACAGCGACGTGGTCTTGGCGACGAACACCGGGAAGAACGGGTAGCCGCGCACGGTCGTGTTGGTGCTGCCCTTGCCCGGGAACTGCGTGTGCGTCTGCCGCCATGTCAGCACCACCGCGTGCAGGGGGATGAGCGCCGCCAGGATCCCCGGGATCAGCAGCACGTGCACGATGTACAGCCGCGGGATGATGTCGGTGCCGGGGAACTCCCCGCCGAACAGGAACATCACCAGGTACGACCCGACCAGCGGGACCGACTCGGTGACGCCCTCCAGGATGCGGATGCCGGTGCCGGACAGCAGGTCGTCCGGCAGCGAGTAGCCGAACAGCCCGTTCAGCATCACCAGGATGAACATGGTGATGCCGATCAGCCAGTTCAGCTCCCGCGGCTTGCGGAACGCGCCGCTGAAGAAGTTGCGCAGCAGGTGGACGAGGATCGCGCCCATGAAGATCAGCGTCGCCCAGTGGTGGATCTGCCGGACCAGCAGCCCGCCGCGCACCTCGAAGCTGATCTTCAGGGTCGAGGCGTACGCCTCGCTCATCCGGACGCCCTTGAGCTGGGTGTAGGAGCCGTTGTAGACGACCTCGTTCATGCTCGGCTTGAAGAACAGGGTGAGGTACACCCCGGTGAGCAGCAGGATCACGAACGAGTACATCGCGATCTCTCCGACCAGGAAGGTCCACTGGTCGGGGAAGGCCTTGCGCAGCGCCTTGCGCGCGAAGCCGGTGGTGCCGAGCCGCTCGTCGAGGGCGTGCGCCGCGGCGTCCACGCTCCGTGCCGCGCTCGTCCCGGTGCTCGGCATCGTGTCCGCCATCGACGCCGTCCTTTCGTCGGTCTGGACCGGTTCTGCGCATAAGACCGATCAAGACCGACGAATGTGACATCGACCGATGTGCGACCCGTCACATGGCGGGTACGGCCCACCGTTCGCGGCGCTGGTAGCGCGGCAGCCAGCGGGCCCGGTACAGCAGGCGGAACGGCGGCGGCAGCAGCCGCATTACCGCGCGGAACGTGGCGTCCGGCGCCCCATCCAGCAGCCACGGCAGGAACGAGGCCAGCCCGCGCATGCCGAGTTCCCGGCGCATCTCGACGTCGAACGTGCCCCACTCGAAGGGGGACAGCGCGCGGTGGATCAGCGGCAGCATCTCCGCCTCCTTGTAGTCGAGGAGGCCGTTCACCGCCGCCGGAAGGGCGCGCGCGTACTGCCGGAACGCGCGCCGGTCGCCGTGCTCCAGCGCCGCGTCGACCCCGTCCAGCAGCGGGACGACCCGGAACGCGCGCAGTTCCAGCGCGTCGAACACGGCGGGACGCTCACGGCCCCGCATCACCGCCCACAACGCGCGCTGCTCCGCCGCCTGCTGGGCCAGCCAGTGCCGCCGGAACATCGCCCAGCCGCGGGCGACCCGCCCGGCGTCCGGGACGGCGCCGGCCTCGGCCGCGGCCGACATCCGGGTCATGTCCCGCCGGAACGCGTCGTAGGCGGCGTTCAGCATGGTCAGGTTGAACCGCCGCGGCGTGCTGCTCTCCGGCATCGCGCCCATGCCCCCTCCAAACCCTCCGTGCGACCCGTCACAGAGAAGATGGATCAGTGCCGCCGAACGTGACGCGATCGGGGCCGATCGGGCTGTGACCTGCCCCACATCGCGCTGGCCCGGGCGGTGCTATATGTCCATGTCATCACTCTTCCCCGCCGCGCCCCTCTGATGCGGCCACGAAACCGGGAGTCGCCATGACCGTCGGCGCAGGCACCGAGGTGACCCTGCGCGGCCTCGGCGGGCTGCCGCGCGACCGGGACCTGCTGCGCGCCGTGCACCGCCGGGCGGAGCACAACGCCGGCGTCTACGCCGCCGTCGAGGAGCCCGGCGTGCTGCGGCCCGGCGATCGGGTCGAACTTCTGCCGTGACCGCGATCATCGCGTACCCTGCCGCCTGATGATTGATGAGCAGACGTCGGTGAGCTCCCGGCATGTTCTGTGCGTGCTCGGTACGGGGCTCGACCTCGGCGAGGTCGAGGCGCTCGCCGAGAAGGAGGGCTTCGAGCTCGACTGGGAGTACTCCGGGCACGCGCCGGACCCGCGGATGCCCGCCGCGTTCGAGGCGTGCGGCGCGGGCGCCTCGTTCACCGGCCGGGACTGGGAGGCGGTGCGCGAGCACGACACCGTCGCCTACCTGCTGTCGCCCGCGGTCCGTCCCGGCGTCGCGTTCACCGTCGCCCGCCGCACCCTCGCGCTGGCCGCCGAGCTGCTGCGCTCGGGCGCCACCGCGGTGAAGAACGAGAGCAACGGGCTCGCGCACGGCCGCGACCGGTGGCTCGACCTCGCCTACAAGGCGTACGCGGGGCAGGAGGCGGCCGTCCCGCTCTACCAGGCGTGGGTCAAGAAGCCGATCACGACCGGCGCGCTGTACTTCAGCTGCGGCATGCACCTGCTCGGCGCCCCGGACGTCGAGCTGGACCATCCGGGCGCCCCGCACCCCGACGACGTGCTCGACCTGATCGACGGGCTGGCGCTCTACCTGCTGATGGAGCAGCGGACGCGGGAGGTCCAGGACGGCGAGCTGTTCGCCCTCGACGACGGCGCGGACCCCTGGGTGCTGCGGCACGGGCCGTGCGAGCGGTTCGCCGAGGACGACTACTTCCACAACCCGCACGGCTACTGGCGCCTGGTCCCCGCCTAGAGGTCGGGCATCTTGTCCAGCAGCCAGCGGACGCTGTTGTCGCCGCCGAGCGCGGGGAAATGCCGCGCCGCCTTGTCGCACAGATCGACGAGGTGCTTCTTGCGCCCGCTCGCGGGCAGCTCCACGTACTCGAAGGTCGGGCCGATCTGGGTGTCCTCGCCCGACCGGCTCTGCGCGAGCGGCCCGGCCTCCACCGGCCGCGCCACCATGATCTCGGCGATGTTGGCGAGCAGGCCCTGCATCGCGGAGATGAACGTGCGCTCGTAGCCGTAGCGGAGGTTGCGGCCAGCGGCGTCCACCGCCGCGGACGGCGTCCGGTACAGCACGTCGATGAAGTGCAGCACGTAGCAGTACACCGCGTTGAACAGGTCGTTGACGGCGGCGGCCGCCTCGTCGTCGGCGTACTGGAACCACTTGGGGTCGGTCGGGACCTTCCACACCGGGCCGATCGCCTCGACGCCCTCGGCGATGCGCTGGAACTTGGTGTAGTGCGGCAGCTCGTCCATGCCGAGCTTCGGCTTGAGCGGGTCGATGCTGACCGACGGCTTCTTGGGGTCGGCGCCCTCGCCCTGCTCGACGATGATCCTCAGCGCCGTCTGTGCGGTCGCGAGGTTCTCGACCGCCAGCGGCGCACCGCCGCCGTCCTTGTTCCAGTACGCCGCCACGTACTGCAGCTCCTTGTGCGGCGCCGCCCACAGGGCCGGGCCGTCGAGGTCCTTCAGCCCCTGCTTGATGGCCCCGTAGAACAGGCCGATGGTGGTGTACTGCCCCTTCGGCGGCTGCCCCTCCTTCGGGTCCGCGTACGGCCGCTCGAACTGCATGAAGACGTCCCGGACGACCTCTTTGGCGCACGGGGCCGCGTGGAGCAGTAGCGGCGGATGCCGGTGCAGCATGTATTCGGGGTAGTCGGGGATGAAGTCCTCGCTGTGGAACGTCACCTTGTCGCCGGCGCCGAGCGCGACGAGGATGTTGCGGACGAGGCACAGGTGCAGCATCTCCTCGATGACGATGCTGCGGATCAGCCGCTGCGCGCTCATCCCGGGGTTCCAGCGGGACGTGCCGATCCCGCCGATCGAGTACATCGCGTACAGGTACATCGGGATGGTCTGCAGCTCGACGGCCGCGGCCTGCAGCAGATGGTTGACCAGGTCGTCCTTGGTCCGGACGCCTTCGGCGGCGTTGACGGGATGCGCGTCCAGCACGGCGGCGAGGGACGCGCTCGCGGCGGGGGCGGTCTCGGTGGTCATCGCGGAATCTCCTGTCGGGGGAGCGGGACCGGCGCGGCGGGGACGCGCTCGGGGAGGCGGGCCGTGAGCCACCGCTGGGCGATCCAGCGGCGCAGGTGCCGCCGGGCCGCGCCGTCGCCGAGCGCGGCCAGCGCCGCCGCCGCGTCCTGGCCGGCGCCCAGCAGCAGCGCGGCGAGCAGCGCGAACGCCTCGGCGGGCGGCCGGACGGTGACCACGCGGAAGTCGCGGCGGAACACGACCAGGTCGGACGGCTCGGGCCCCGGCGGATCGGGCCGCGCGCCCCGCCGGACGGCCGAGTGGTACTCGTGCACGGCGGCGCACGCGCGGAACACCCGCAGGCCGGGCGCCGCCGCGGCGGTCGCCGCCCCGGGCAGCTCCGCCGGCCACGGCGCCGGCGGCTCGCCCTCGGTGCCGGGACCGTCGTAGACCTCGGCGAACAGGCATTCGTACCGCACCAGGTCGATCACCAGGTCGATCCAGAACTCGCGGTGCGCGGCGGGCCGGCGCCGG
The DNA here is from genome assembly GCF_039529375.1 of Actinomadura napierensis. Taxonomy (NCBI): domain Bacteria; kingdom Bacillati; phylum Actinomycetota; class Actinomycetes; order Streptosporangiales; family Thermomonosporaceae; genus Actinomadura; species Actinomadura napierensis. The sequence goes on along the minus strand of NZ_BAAAMR010000150.1, from coordinate 5,780 downwards.
TCCGGGCGGTGCGCGGCCAGGTGCGCGGCGAGCCGGTCGTCCAGCCGCGCCAGCGTGTAGGAGCGGGACGGGCGGGCGTCGAGGTACTCGCCGGCGAACGCGTCGAACAGCTCGGCGCCGAGCAGGGCCCGCAGCGCCGGATGCCGGTGCCGCATCACCTCCAGCAGCCGCCGCCGGCACCCGAGCCGGTAGATCTCGATGCGGCGCTCCGCGTCGAGGCCGCCGGACGCGTCGAGCAGCGCCGCGGCGCGCTCCGGCCGGGCGGACGGCGCGGTGATCGCGTCCTGGAACCACTGCTGGGCGGCCCGCAGCGACGGCGGCCCGCCCGCCGCGCGCCCGTCACCCATCGGACACCGCCCTCGCGGGCACCGCACCTTCGGGCACCGCGTGTTCGGGCAGGGCGCCGACGTGCAGGTCCGCCTTGTGCAGCTCGTCCAGCAGTGCGGGGAACGGCGGGATGTCCTCGTCCCACTCCAGCAGGGTCGGGACGGCGCCGGCCAGCGACGTCGCTAGCCGGTACAGCCGCCACACCGGCTCGGCCACCGGGCGGTCGTGGGTGTCGACGAGGTGGTCGCCCATGTCGGTGTGCCCGGCCAGATGGATCTGCGCCACCCGGTCGTGCGGGAGGGCCCGGATGTACTCCTCGGGGTCGAAGCCGTGGTTGACCGACGAGACGTGCACGTTGTTGACGTCCAGCAGCAGCCGGCAGCCGGACTCCTCGCACAGCCGCGCGAGGAACTCCCACTCGGTCATCGTCGAGTGCGCGAACGCCGCGTACGTGCTCGGGTTCTCCAGCACCAGCGGCTGCTCCAGCACGTCCTGCACGACCCGGACGCGGCGGGTGATGTGCCGCAGCGCCTCCTCGGTGAACGGGACGGGCAGCAGCTCGTGGGTGTTCACGCCGGCCACGCCCGTCCAGCAGACGTGGTCGGAGATCCAGCGGGCGCCGACGTCCTCGGCGAGCATGCGCAGCCGGCCGAGGTAGTGCATGTCCAGGGGGTCGGTGCTGCCGATCGACATCGACACCCCGTGCATGACGACGGGGTAGCGCCCGGCGATGCGGTCGAGCGCGTGCCGCGGGTAGCCGGCCGTGTCCATGAAGTTCTCGGAGATGATCTCGAACCAGCCGACGTCGGGCCATTCGGCGAGCACGTGCGGCAGGTGGGCCGAGCGCAGGCCGAGGCCCAGCCCGAGCCGGGACCCGCCGCCGCGTGCGGCCGGGGCGGCCGGTGCGGGGCCGGCCGTCACCGTCCCGGGCCCTTCGCGGGAGGCCGCTTGCCGAAGCGGGTCTCGTAGTCGGGCACCTCGTCGTCGGGGAAGCCCTCGCCGGGCGCGGGCCCGAACGGGACGCCGGCCTCGAACATCCGCTGCTCGAACACCTTGCGGGCGCGCTTCCACACGCTGGTGCCCCGGTAGGGGCCGGCCGCGTGCACCCGGCTGACGTTGATCGGGCTGGCGCAGCTGCCGGACCAGCGGCAGTGCTGCGCGCCCGGCAGCGACTGCTCGGCCTCGTGCCCGCTGTAGCCGCAGCCGCCCTGGCCCGCGCATTCGTTGTCGCCGTGGCAGTTGTGCGAGACGGTGGCGCACCGCCCCATCCCGGCCATGACCCCGGTGCCGCCCCGGCCGTGCCCGGCGCAGGCGTTCAGGCCCATGCAGACGTGCAGCTCCGGCACCGGTTTCAGCGGCGGCGGCTCGGGTTTCGAGCCGGCCTCGGACGCCTGGTCGCGGCTCTGCTCGGCCGCCTCGCTCTCTCCTCTGAACTTCTTGACGTCGCGGTAGGTCAGCCTGGGGTCCCTGTCGTCCGGCGGGGCCATGCGTTCGTCCTTTCCGAGCGGGGGCGGGGGCGGAGCGGGGGGTTCGGGGGTGCGGCGGGTCAGGGGTCGAGGCGCTCGCAGTGGAAGCCGAGGACCCGGTCGGGGAGTTTGGCCTCCCCGGCCGGGAAGTTCTCCTCGGTGCCCGCCTCGCACCAGAAGGTGGGGTCGTCGCCGGCGCGTGAGTCGATGAGGAACGGCCCGTCGATGCGTCCGCGCGTCGGCGCGTCGGCGGTGCCCTCGCAGTGCTGGTAGCCCCAGCCCTTGCCCTTGTGGCCGGGGAACGTCCGGTCGCAGGTGTAGGTGGTGGACGGGGCGTCCGCGGACCCGGGGACGGTGCCGAGCGAGGCGACGACCGCCGCCGCGGCGAGCACGCCGGCACGCCGCCTTCCTCTGCGGGTCATGAAGGCTCCAGGGGGTCGGTGACTTCTCGCGACAGGATAATCACGCAGAGTCATCATTTGGAACGGTAGGTTCCTGTCACCCGGAAGCGCCCCCGGCCTGCCGCGCCCTCCGATCGGGAGGACGAGGCAGGCCGGGGGCGCTTCTAGGGGCCGGCCGGGCGGCGGGGCACCATCACAGCCCGGCGCGCGGCGGCTCGGTCAGGTCACCGGGTTGTCGACCAGGTAGACCGTGGGAGAGGGCGCAGCGCAGGTCGCCGGGGCGCCGGCCCCGCCGCCGAACGACAGGTCGGCGGCGGCCGACCCGAGCGAGACGGCCGTGCTCGTCGCCGAGGACGTCGGCGTGAACGGCCCCGCGGTCAGCGTGCCGTCGCTCGGCAGCGGCACGGTGATCTGCTTGTCGCGCACCAGCTGCGTGGTCGGGATCGGGATCCCGCCGGACGGGATGACGTTCTGCGACGCGGGCGTGCCGCCCTCGACCGTCAGGTTCAGCGCCGTGACCTTCCCGGACGCGGAGGTGTACCCCTTGTCGATCAGCTTGTTCACCGTCGCCGCCGGGATCACCAGCGCGCCGCTGGCCTCGGTGAAGGAGAAGGCGGCGCCGCGCTTGGCCACCAGCGGGATGTGCGCGCCGACCGCGATGCCGACGTCGAGGGTGTCGCCGCCGACCTTGCACGCGTACGGCGCGTTGATGATGCCGACCAGCTCGTTCGAGGCGGGCTCGGGGAAGTTCAGCGGCGCACCGGTGATCTTCCCCGGGGGCTGCCCGGACGCGCCGCCGACCGCGATCGTGAGCAGCGCGTTGCCCGCCGACGGCTTGCAGTCGGCGGTGATCGGCAGGCTGAACCCGGCCTGCGACTTCAGGTCCACCTCGGCGAGGGCGTGGTCGAACGCGAGCGTCACCTTGCCGCTGTCCGGCGCGGTGAACGGGCCGACGTCGAACGTCCCGGTCAGCGGCAGCCCGACCTTCAGCGGCTTGCCGGCCTCGATCGCGATGTCGTCGATCTCGAACGGCTTGCCGGCCGCGATGTTGATGCTCGACGGCGTGGAGTCGCTCGCCCCGATGCTCAGGTCCGTGATCTTCGCGTCCGCCTTGTTGATGCCGAGGATGGGCGCCAGGGACGTCAGCCAGGACGGGAAGGTGATGCTGCCCGATCCCTGCGACAGGTAGAACTGCTGGCCCGGGCCGAGCTGGACGGGGGCGACGCCCTGCACGTCCACGTCCGTCGGCAGGTAGAACACCGGCAGCCCGGCGAGGCTGATCGTGCAGCCGATCGGCAGCTTGAACCGGCCGGTGTCCACGCCGACGGCGGGCACGTCGCCGGGCGGGAGCGCCTGCGCGGCCGGCGCCTGGACGAACGCGAGCGCCGCGAGGGCGGCGCCCGCGCAGGCGCCGAGGGACCGCCGCAGCCGGCGGCGCCCGGCCGTCGCGGCGCCCGCCTGTCCGACTCTCATGGGGACTCCTCTCAGAAGTACGCCCACGTACCTGTGGGTTCGGGACATGGTGAACCCCGGCGCGCGGCACGGGATACGGACGGTGATGCGGAAACGCCGCGGCGCGCTTAGCAACCGGCCATAGAAATGCCACGGCCACCCGCGTGGCCGGAGAGTGTCCGCCCAGTAAGATGCGCCCATCGAACGACAGCGGCGCTCCGATGGCGGCGCCCCTTCCGGCGGCCCGCGGTCCGGTGATCGTCGACCTGGCGGCCCTCGGCTGGCCGAGGTCTACGACCCGGCGCGTCCCGGCCTGCCGCGGGGCCGCAGCAGCCTGCCCGCGCCGGTCGTCCGCAAGGCGCAGCGCGAGCGGCTGCTCGGCGCGGTGATCTCCGCGGTCGCCGAGAAGGGCTACCCCGGCACCACCGTCGCGATGGTCGTCGCCCGCGCGCGCGTGTCCCGCAAGGCGTTCTACGACCACTTCACCGGCCTGGAGGACTGCTTCCTCACCGCGCTCGCCGACGCCCAGAAGGTGATCCTGCGGGAGTTGATGAACGCGCCGAAGGGCCTCGGCGAGAAGCCGTCGCCGCTGGCCGTCCTCCAGGCGGGCCTGCGCTCCTACCTGACCCTGTGCGCGCGCGAGCCCGAGTACGCGCGCTGCATCCTGGTCGAACTGCCCGCCGTCGGCCCGCGCGCGCTCAAGGGCCGCAACAAGGCCTACGGCGCGGTCGCCGACGTGCTGCGGCTGTGGCGCGAGCACGCCGCGAAACGCCACCCGGAATGGCCGCCCGTCGAGGACCCGGCCTACCGCGCCGCGGTCGGCGCGATCGCCGAGCTGATCACCGCGCACGTCTGCGCGGGCGACGCGGCGAGCCTGCCCGCCCTGCACGGCCCGCTCACCGACATCCTCCTGCGCATCCTCGCCGCGCCCCTCCCGCGCGGCTGATCGCGCGTCGCCGCCCGCGCGGGCCGGGATGGCCGTACGGTGCTGGCATGGGCATGGTGCACACGGTGGGGCTGGTCCTGCACCCCGAGCGCGACTCCGAGGTCGCCGTCGAAACGATCATCGGATGGGCGGGCCGGCGCGGCGGGACGGTGCTCGGGCTGCCCGAGGAGATCGGCCGGATCGACTGCAGCGCCGTCCCGGTCGGCGCCGCCGCGCTCGCCGACCGCGCCGATCTGCTGGTCAGCCTCGGCGGGGACGGGACGATGCTGCGCAGCATGCGGCTGGCGGCCGGCGCGGCGACGCCGGTGCTCGGCGTCAACCTCGGCCGCCTCGGCTTCCTCGCCGAGATCGACGTGGACGGGCTGGCGGACGCGCTGACCGCCATCGACGAGCACCGCTACCAGGTGGAGCCGCGGATGGCGGTGTGCATGCGGCTGCCCGGCGGGGAGATCGCCTCCGCCTTCAACGACATCGCGCTGGTGCGGATGCCGGGCGACGGCCTCGCGGCGGTGGAGGTGACGGTGCAGGGCCATCCGTTCGTCCGGTACGCCGGCGACGCGGTGATCGTGGCGACCTCGACCGGGTCCACCGCCTACAGCTACTCCGCCGGCGGGCCGATCGTCTCGCCCGCCGTCGAGGGCTTCCTGGTGGTGCCGGCGGCGGCGCACTCGACGTTCAACCGCGCCGTCATGCTGTCGGCGGACGAGGACGTCGAGCTCACGCTGCTGCCGACGTCGGGGACGCTCGCGGTGGAGGTGGACGGCACGGTCGCCGCGCAGCTCAAGGCGGGGGACCGGCTGCACGTCACCGCGTCGCGCGGCGCGGCCAGCGTGATCCGGCTGGGCGGGACGACCTTCTACGAGCGCGCCCGCCGCAAGCTGCGCGTCAGCGGCAGCGCCGAGGCCGACTAGCTGTTCTGTCGCGTGAGGTTGGGGACGCGGGTGGCGGGTGGTTGGCCGCCGAGTGCGGTGTGGCCGCGGTGGTGATTGTAGGTGTAGCCATTGCGGGAGTGCTCGGCGGCGTTGGGTTTCGCTGGTGTAGGGCTGGTTGTAGGCCCATTCGTCGAGCAGGGTGCGGTTGTAGCGTTCGACTTTGCCGTTGGTTTGGGGCTGGTAGGGGCGGGTGCGTTTGTGGGTGATGCCGGCCGCGTGCAGGGTGTCGCGCCAGAGTCTGGAGCGGTAGCAGGAG
>NZ_BAAAMR010000149.1:3920-19906 GCF_039529375.1 Actinomadura napierensis | reverse complement strand
CGAGCGTCGCGGCGGTGGCCGCGGCGGTCGCGGCGGTCGCGGTGGCGAGCGCGGCGGTGCCCGTGGCGGCGAGGCCCGCGGCGGCGCCGAGGCGCCCAAGCAGCAGCAGAGTTCCGAGCAGCCGGCGCAGACGGCCGACGCTGCTCCGCAGGGTGAGGGGAGCTGAGTAACCCATGCTGATCCCTCGCAAGGTCAAGCACCGCAAGCAGCACCACCCGAAGCGCCGCGGCATGGCCAAGGGCGGCACCAAGGTGACGTTCGGCGAGTACGGCATCCAGGCGGTCGAGGCCGCCTACGTGACGAACCGGCAGATCGAGGCCGCGCGTATCGCGATGACCCGCCACATCAAGCGTGGCGGCAAGGTCTGGATCAACATCTTCCCGGACCGTCCGCTGACCAAGAAGCCGGCGGAGACCCGGATGGGCTCCGGCAAGGGCTCCGTGGAGTGGTGGATCGCGAACGTCAAGCCGGGCCGCGTGCTCTTCGAGATCTCCTACCCGAGCGAGCAGATCGCCCGCGAGGCGCTGACCCGCGCGATCCACAAGCTTCCGATGAAGTGCAAGATCGTTAAGCGAGAGGTGGGCGAGAGCTGATGTTCGAGCCTCACAAGCTTCCGATGCTGCGCTCACTGACCTGCAAGATCGTTAAGCGAGAGGTGGGTGAGTCCTGATGGCCAAGGGTCTTACCGCCGACGACCTGCGGACCGAGCCCGAGGACGTTCTGGTCACCAAGCTGAAGGAGGCGAAGGAGGAGCTGTTCAACCTCCGCTTCCAGGCCGCGACCGGCCAGCTTGAGAGCCACGGGCGGCTGCGCACCGTCAAGCGCGAGATCGCCCGCATCTACACCGTGATGCGGGAGCGCGAGCTCGGCATCGTCACGGTCGCCGAGGACGCCGTGGAGGGCACCGAATGACCGAGCAGACCAAGGCGCGGAGCAGCCGCAAGGTCCTGGAGGGCCTCGTGGTCAGCGACAAGATGGACAAGACCGTGGTCGTGTCCGTCGAGGACCGCGTGAAGCACGCCAAGTACCACAAGGTGATCCGCCGCACGAAGAACTACAAGGCGCACGACGAGGCCAACGAGTGTGGCGTCGGCGACCGCGTCCGTCTCATGGAGACCCGCCCGCTGTCGGCGAGCAAGCGGTGGCGCGTGGTGGAGATCCTCGAGAAGGCCAAGTAGGAGCCGCAAGGCCCCTGCGGGACGCAGTCCCGCAATTGAACACCGATGGTTCCACCAGGCTCCTCGGACGACGTCCGAGAGAGAACCGGTGTGACGAACAGGAGTTGACGTGATCCAGCAGGAGTCGCGACTCAAGGTCGCCGACAACACGGGTGCGAAGGAGATCCTTTGCATCCGCGTTCTCGGCGGCTCGGGTCGGCGCTACGCGGGAGTCGGCGACATCATCGTCGCGACGGTGAAGGACGCCCTTCCCGGCGCGGGCGTGAAGAAGGGTGACGTCGTCAAGGCGGTCGTCGTGCGCACCCGCAAGGAGCGCCGGCGCCCGGACGGCTCCTACATCCGCTTCGACGAGAACGCCGCGGTCCTGATCAAGGACGGCGGGGACCCCCGTGGCACCCGCATCTTCGGCCCGGTGGGCCGCGAACTGCGCGAGAAGAAGTTCATGCGCATCATCTCGCTCGCGCCGGAGGTGCTGTGATGAAGATCCGCAAGGGCGACGAGGTCGTCGTCATCGCCGGCAAGGACAAGGGCGCCACGGGCAAGGTCCTGCGCGTCCTCCCGCGCGAGGACCGCGTGGTCGTCGAGGGCGTCAACCTCATGACCAAGAACATCAAGGCCGACCAGCAGCGTGCCGGCAAGGAGAGCGGCCGGGTGACGGTCGAGGCGCCGCTGCACGTCAGCAACGTCGCGCTCGCCGAGGACGGCAAGCCGGTCCGGGTCGGCTACCGCATCAACGAGGACGGCACGAAGGTTCGGATCTCGCGCCGTAGCGGTAAGGAGATCTGAGACCGATGACCGAGACCGTCACCGAGCGTCCCGTCCCGCAGCCGAGGCTCAAGCTCCGCTACCGCGAGGAGATCGCGAAGCAGATGCAGGAGCAGTTCGGCTACGCCAACGTCATGCAGATCCCCGGGCTGACCAAGATCGTGGTCAACATGGGCGTCGGCGACGCGGCCAAGGACGCCAAGCTGATCGAGGGCGCGATCCGCGACCTCTCACTGATCACCGGCCAGAAGCCGGCCGTGAACCGGGCCCGCAAGTCCATCGCGCAGTTCAAGCTGCGCGAGGGCATGCCGATCGGCGCGCACGCCACGCTGCGCGGCGACCGGATGTGGGAGTTCCTGGACCGGCTGCTGGCCACCGCGCTGCCCCGTATCCGCGACTTCCGCGGCCTGTCGCCGAAGCAGTTCGACGGCAACGGCAACTACACCTTCGGGCTGACCGAGCAGGTCATGTTCCACGAGGTCGACCCGGACAAGATCGACCGGACGCGGGGCATGGACATCACGGTCGTGACGTCCGCGAAGACCGATGACGAGGGCCGGGCGCTGCTCAAGCTCCTGGGCTTCCCCTTCAAGGAGAGCTGAGCAGACACATGGCGAAGAAGTCGCTGATCGCCAAGGCGGCGCGGAAGCCGAAGTTCGGCGTGCGCGCGTACACTCGTTGCTCGCGCTGCGGGCGCCCGCGTTCGGTCTACCGGAAGTTCGGCCTGTGCCGTGTGTGCTTCCGGGAGATGGCCCACCGCGGCGAGCTGCCTGGCATCACCAAGTCCAGCTGGTAGGAGCCTCCCCCCGGCGACGGGGGGAGCCCGCCGGCGTGTATCAACCACCGGGCATCCGCGAGGGTGCCCACGACCGCGCCAAAGGTCCACGGGACGACATCACCCCGAGGAAACCGTGGCGAGGGAGGGCCAGTAGGCCATGACGATGACCGACCCGATCGCAGACATGCTGACGCGTCTGCGGAACGCGAATTCGGCGTACCACGACTCGGTGGCGATGCCGTACTCGAAGATCAAGGCGCACATCGCCGAGATCCTCCAGCAGGAGGGCTACATCTCGGGCTGGACCGTGGAGGACGCCGAGGTCGGCAAGAAGCTCACCATCGAGCTGAAGTTCGGCCCGACCCGTGAGCGTTCGATCGCCGGCATCAAGCGCGTCTCGAAGCCGGGTCTGCGCGTGTACGCGAAGAAGGACAACCTGCCGCGGGTTCTGGGCGGGCTGGGCGTGGCGATCATTTCGACGTCCTCCGGCCTGATGACGGACCGGCAGGCGGGCAAGCGCGGCGTGGGCGGCGAAGTCCTCGCCTACGTCTGGTGAGGGGAGGGCTCTAACAATGTCGCGAATCGGACGTCTCCCCATCACCGTGCCCGGTGGGGTCGAGATCAGCCTCGACGGCCGCGAGGTCACCGTCAAGGGGCCGAAGGGCACGCTGTCGCACACGGTCGCCGAGCCGATCGAGGTGTCGATGGAGGACGGCCAGGTCACCGTGACCCGGCCGAACGACATCAACACGGTGCGCGCCCTGCACGGGCTCACCCGCTCGTTGATCAACAACATGGTCGTCGGTGTCACCGAGGGCTACAAGAAGACCCTGGTCATCCAGGGCGTCGGCTACCGTGTGGTGGCCAAGGGCAAGAACCTCGAGTTCTCGCTCGGGTACAGCCACCCGATCACGGTCGAGCCCCCGGAGGGCATCACCTTCACGGTGGAGCGGCCGACCCAGCTGACGGTCGAGGGCATCGACAAGCAGAAGGTCGGCGAGATCGCCGCCAACATCCGCAAGCTGCGCAAGCCCGACCCGTACAAGGGCAAGGGCGTGCGGTACGAGGGCGAGCAGATCCGCCGCAAGGTCGGAAAGGCTGGTAAGTAGATCATGGCAGGCACCAAGACCCTGGCCGCCAAGGCCACGTCGGCGCGGGCCAAGTCCCGCAAGCGCCGGCACCTGCGGGTCCGGAAGAAGGTCGTGGGCAGCGCCGCGCGGCCTCGCCTGGTCGTGACCCGCTCCACCAGGCACGTGTTCGTCCAGGTCATCGACGACAGCAAGGGCCACACGCTGGCCTACGCCTCGACGATGGAGGCGGACCTGCGCGCCGACTCCGGCGACAAGACGGCCAAGTCCCGCAGGGTCGGCGAGCTCGTCGCCCGGCGGGCCCAGGAGGCCGGCGTCTCCGCGGTCGTGTTCGACCGCGGCGGCAACAAGTACCACGGCCGCATCGCCGCCGTCGCGGAGGGTGCGCGCGAGGGGGGCCTGGAGCTTTGATGGCCCTCAACGAGGCAAACGAGAGGAACCACTGATGGCAGCGCAGAGGCGTGGTGGCGGTCAGGGTGGCGACCGTCGCGACGGCCGCCGCGACGACCGCCGCGGTGGCGCCGACAAGGGCCAGTCGTACATCGAGAAGGTCGTGGCGATCAACCGTGTCGCCAAGGTCGTCAAGGGCGGTCGCCGGTTCAGCTTCACCGCCCTGGTGATCGTCGGTGACGGCAACGGCACCGTCGGCGTCGGCTACGGCAAGGCCAAGGAGGTGCCCGCGGCGATCGCCAAGGGCGTCGAGGAGGCCAAGAAGCACTTCTTCAAGGTGCCGCGGATCCAGGGCACCATCCCGCACCTGGTGCAGGCGCGGGACGCGGCGGGCGAGGTCCTGCTGCGCCCGGCCGCCCCCGGTACCGGCGTGATCGCCGGTGGCCCGGTGCGCGCGGTGCTGGAGTGCGCGGGCATCCACGACGTGCTGAGCAAGTCGCTGGGCAGTGACAACGCGATCAACATCGTGCACGCCACGATCGCGGGGCTGAAGTCGCTGAAGCGTCCGGAGGAGATCGCGGCCAAGCGCGGCCTGCCGATCGAGGACGTCGCCCCGGCGGCCATGCTGCGCGCCCGCGCGGCGGGCAGCGAGCCGAGGGCGGAGGCCGCGACCTCATGAGCAACCTGAAGATCACGCAGACCAAGTCCGTGATCAGCGAGAAGCAGAACCAGCGTGACACGCTGCGCACCCTCGGCCTGAAGAAGATCGGGCAGAGCGTGGTCCGCGAGGACCGCCCCGAGGTGCTCGGCATGATCCGGACGGTGGCCCACCTGGTCACCGTCGAGGAGGTCGACTGACATGGCCGCCGATCTGGAGAAGGGCGCCACGGGTTCGGACGGCGCCCCGCTGAAGATCCACGACCTGCGTCCGGCCCCCGGCGCCAACCGGGCCAAGATCCGCAAGGGTCGCGGCGAGGCGTCCAAGGGCAAGACCGCGGGCCGCGGCACGAAGGGCACGAAGGCCCGCGGCACGGTTCCGGTGGGGTTCGAGGGCGGCCAGATGCCGCTCATCCGCCGGGTGCCGAAGCTGAAGGGCTTCAAGAACCCCAACCGTGTCGAGTTCCAGGTCGTGAACCTGGACAAGCTCGCCGCGCTCTACCCCGAGGGCGGCGAGGTCACGGCCGAGGACCTGGCGGCCAAGGGCGCGGTGCGCCGCGGCCGTCCGGTGAAGGTCCTCGGCACCGGCGAGATCTCCGTGGCGGTCCGGGTGAAGGCGCACGCCTTCTCCGGCAGCGCCAAGGAGAAGATCGCCGCCGCCGGCGGGACCGCCGACGAGCTGTAAGGCGACACCTTCGATGCCGGGGCCGTCTTCGCCTTGCACCGCGGGCCGTAGGGCCCGCGGGGCGGGCGGGGCGGCCCCGGTCTCATCTGCTGTTAGAGTCACACCGGCGGGAGCGACGCGCGTGAGATTGCCCACGATCTTCGATTCCGCCGGACCTCATGGACCTGTAACCGGCCCCTCGGCGGCCATGATCTCGCCAGTCGCGCAGGAGGAATGGTGCTGACCGCGTTCACTCGGGCTTTCCGTACGCCCGACCTGCGTAAGAAGCTGTTGTTCACGTTGTTCATGATCCTGGTGTTCCGGATCGGGGCGACCCTTCCGACGCCGAACGTGAACGTGAGCGTGCTGAAGTCGACCGCCGACGCGGCGAAGAAGAGCAACCAGCTCTACGGCCTCGTCGACCTGTTCAGCGGCGGCGCGCTGCTGAAGCTGTCGGTGTTCGCGCTGGGGATCATGCCGTACATCACGGCGAGCATCATCCTGCAGCTGCTGACCGTGGTGATCCCGCGGCTGGAGGCCCTCAAGAAGGAGGGCCAGGCCGGCACGACGAAGATCACCCAGTACACCCGGTACCTGACGATCGGGCTGGGCATCCTGCAGGCGACCGGCATCGTGGCGATGGCGAGCACGGGGCAGCTGTTCCAGGGCCAGTCGGGCAGTGACGACATCCTGTACGACACCGGCGTGTTCCCGATCGTCACCATGGTGATCTGCATGGTGGCGGGCACCTCGGTGATCATGTGGCTGGGCGAGCTGATGACCGACCGCGGCGTCGGCAACGGCATGTCGATCCTGATCTTCACGCAGGTGGTGGCGGTCTTCCCGTCCCAGTTCTGGAGCATCTACAAGGCCAAGAACGGGTTCGTGTTCGCGCTGGTGATCCTCGTCGGTCTGGCGATCATGGCGGGCGTGGTCTTCGTCGAGCAGGCGCAGCGCCGCATCCCGGTGCAGTACGCCAAGCGGATGGTGGGCCGGCGGATGTACGGCGGCACCTCGACCTACATCCCGCTGAAGGTGAACCAGGCCGGCATCATCCCGGTGATCTTCGCCTCATCGCTGCTCTATCTGCCGGTGCTGGCGACGCAGCTGTGGCCGAACACGACGTGGCTGCAGAAGGTGCAGCCCTACCTGCAGCAGGACAACCCCTGGCACATGGGGATCTTCTTCGTCTTCATCATCTTCTTCACCTACTTCTATGTGGCGATCACCTTCAACCCCACTGAAGTGGCCGACAACATGAAGAAGTATGGTGGATTCATCCCAGGTATCCGTCCTGGCCGGCCGACCGCCGAGTACCTCGACTACGTGCTGACCCGGATCACCACACCCGGTGCGCTCTACCTGGGGCTCGTCGCCCTGATCCCCATGGTGGCGTTCGCACTCCTGAACGCGACCCAGAACTTCCCCTTCGGCGGCACGAGCATCCTCATCGTCGTCGGCGTCGGACTGGATACCGTGAAGCAGATCGAGAGTCAGCTACAGCAGCGCAACTACGAGGGCTTCCTCCGGTAGTGCGTATCGTGCTGGTGGGCCCCCCGGGAGCGGGCAAGGGGACGCAGGCCCAGTTCATCGCATCTCATCTGTCCATCCCGAAGATCTCGACAGGTGACATCTTCCGCGCCAACGTGAGCGGCGGTACCGAGCTCGGCCGGCAGGCCAAGCAGTACATGGACCGCGGCGACCTCGTCCCCGACGAGGTCACCATCGCGATGGTGCGCGACCGGCTGGCCGAGGACGACGCGCGCGACGGGTTCCTGCTCGACGGGTTCCCGCGCAACGTCCCGCAGGCCGAGACGCTGAAGAAGATCCTCGCCGAGTGGGACACCCGTCTGGACATCGTGCTGGAACTGGTCGTCGACGAGGACGAGGTCGTCCGGCGGCTCTCGGGCCGGCGCACCTGCGACAAGTGCGGCCGGATCTGGCACGTCGACTTCGACGACAAGCAGGACGACGTCTGCGACGACTGCGGCGGCCGGCTGTTCCAGCGCGACGACGACAAGGAAGAGGTCGTCATGCACCGGCTGGAGGTGTACCGGGACGACACGTCGCCGCTGGTGCAGTTCTACGCCGACGAGAACATCCTCGTCGGCATCGACGCGACCGGGCCGGTCGAGGAGGTCACCAAGCGCGCCCTCGCCGCGCTCCGCCCCCTGGAGAGGTAGGGGACAGAGCCCGGGGGCCGCGAGGCGGTTCCCGACCCTGGCACGGTTCGGCATCCGTCCGCCGGGACCGCCCGTGGCGGTCCCGGCGGTTCGCTTGAGGGGGAGAGATGTTCAAACGGCGCAGGCCCGCGATCCAGGTGAAGACGCCGGAGCAGATCGAGAAGATGCGCGCGGCGGGGCTGCTGGTCGGCCGTACGCTGGAGGTGCTGCGGGACGCGGTCAAGCCCGGGATCAGCACCAAGGACCTGGACGAGGTCGCCGAGCGGCACATCCGCGACAACGGCGGGGTCCCCTCGTTCCTCGGCTACCACGGCTTCACCGGGACGATCTGCGCGTCCATCAACGAGGAGATCGTGCACGGCATCCCGCGGCCGGACAAGATCCTCCAGGACGGCGACATCATCTCGCTGGACTGCGGCGCGATCGTGGACGGCTGGCACGGCGACGCCGCGATCACCGTCCCGGTGGGGGAGACCACCGCGGAGCGGCGGCGGCTGCTGGAGGTCACCGAGGCGTCCCTGTGGCACGGCCTGGCGGCCGGGAGGGCCGGGGCGCGCCTCACGGACATGTCGCACGCGATCGAGTCCCACATCCGCTCTCAGGGCTCCTACGGCATCGTCGAGGGCTACGGCGGGCACGGCATCGGCACCGAGATGCACATGGACCCGCTGATCCCCAACCACGGCGCGCCGGGCCACGGCCCCGTGCTGGAGGTCGGGATGTGCTTCGCGGTCGAGCCGATGGTCAACCTCGGCACCAAGGAGACCCTGGAGCTCGAGGACGGCTGGACGGTGATCACCACCGACGGCCGGTCCTCCGCGCACTTCGAGCACACGTTCGCGGTCACCCCGGACGGTCCCCGCGTCCTCACGGCGCTCGACGAGGGCCGGGAGTGGTTCGCCAGGCTCGAAGTAGGCTGACGGTAGGCACAGCCGTGGCATGAGAGCGGAGGGCATCGATGGCTCCGAACCCTGACATCCGGGCCTCGGACGCCGATCGCGACGGGGTGGCGGCGAGCCTTCGCGAGCACTGCGCGGAGGGCCGGATCACGATGGACGAGATGCACGAGCGGCTCGAGTCCACGTACGCCGCCAAGACCCTGGGCGATCTGCAGGAGGTCACCTCCGACCTCCCCGAGCAGGATCTTTACCAGTACCCCATCCCGGCGTCGCACCCCAACAGCGCCGCCAGCCCGGCGACCCGGCACTCCGGCACCGACCTGAGCCGGCTGGGCGGACGGGCGGTCTGGGCGACGTGGGCGACCGTCAGCGCGATCAACCTCGCCGTGTGGCTGGCCCTCGCCGTCACCGGCAACGTCGTCTACCCGTGGTGGATCTGGGTGGCCGGGCCGTGGGGCGCACTGCTGCTCATACGCACGGTCTTCGGCCCGCGGGGACGCTGCTGACCGGCTACTCCACGTCCATCAGCGGGCGGTAGTTCCCGGTCGGCACGAAATGCGTCGTCGCCGCGCCGTCGTCGGTCACCAGGTGCACCGCGAACCCGGCGGGCTCCCCGGTCACCGCCGCCCGCCCGGGATGCGTCAGGTCCAGGAACAGCTGCCGGTAGGTGCTCGGGCACGTCGTGCTGACCGTCCCCGCCAGCGACCCCACCGACCCCCGGTGCACGTGCCCCGAGATGATCCGCACCACCTGCGGATGCCGACCGATGACCTTGGCGAACCCGGCCGGGTCGACGAACCGCATGTCGTCGATGAACCTGATCCCGATCGGGAACGGGGGATGGTGCGTCGCGACCACCGTGGGCGTCGCCGGCGCGGCCCCGAGCGTCTCGTCCAGCCAGGAGAGCCGCTCCTCGCTCATGTGCCCGTGCGGATGCCCGTCGACCGTCGTGTCGCAGCACACCAGCCGCACGCCCGCCACGTCCACCGCGTACTGGACGGGGGCCTGCGGCGCGGACCCGGTGTCGACCACCGCCGGGTGGTCGCCGAACGCGGCGCGCATCGCGTCGCGGTCGTCGTGGTTGCCGGGCATCGGGTAGACCGCCATCGGCAGCGGCGACAGCAGCGCGTGCAGCCGGGCGTACTCCTCGGGCCGCCCGCCGTCGGCGAGGTCGCCGGTCAGCACCAGCGCGTCCGGCCGCGCCGGCAGCGCCAGCAGGCTGGACACCGCCGCGCGCAGGGCCCGCACCGGCCCGGAGCCGTCGTCCACCTCGCCGTCCGGTCCGGCGGCCAGGTGGATGTCGCTCAGCTGCGCGATGATCGCCATTGATCCTCCCCTCGTGCCCATTGCGTCGCCCTCGGCGTCAGGCGCTGGAGCGCCTTCCTTCAACGGGCAAAGCGGAGATCGCCGCATCGCTCCGACCCGCCCCGGGGACTCGCCGCGCGGTCGAGTCCTCGCAGGCTCCGGACTCGGCCTCGCTCGCGATCGCAACGGTCCGGGTCGGTGCGGGGTCGGGGAAGCGGGACGATGCGCCGGCGATCTTGCTTCCGCGCCGCCAGTATGCCGCGTGCCCAGTGGGGAACGTACCGGACGCGGGTTTCGTGCCCTAGGCCACGTGCGGGATGACCAGGGAAAGGGCCGAGGTGACGTCCTCGGGGGCGGGGGCGACGTCGGGGACGACGTCGCGCAGGGCCAGCCAGCCGTTGATGGCCTGGACGGTCGGCTTGGCCTCGACGAGCTGCGGGTCGTCGATGCCGTACCAGGCGGCGACCTTCGACCAGCGCCACAGCCGGTGGCCGGCGGTGGAGATCTCCGACGCGGGGAAGCCGGTGGTGCCGCGGGCGCCGGTGATCGCGTGCCGGACCGAGTCCGCGGACCGCCCGACGCGGTCGGCGATGTCGCGGATCGTCAGCAGGGGATCGGCCTCGACCTGGAGCACGTGCAGGCCCTCGGCACTGGCCTCGACGTGCTCGACGACCTCCATGATCGCGGCGGCGAGGGTGGTGCCCTGCCAGGCGCAGGAGGCGTTCCCCGGGCGGTCGGCGTGCTGCGGCTCGCTGATGACCGAGACGGTGACGGCGCCGTGCGTCCGGTCGAACAGCGGGTCCAGTTCGTCCTCGTAGAGGGGACGGCTGAGGATCAGCGCGAAGTCATAGCTCGGCATGCTGACCCTCCTCGGACGTATCTCTTCTGAAAGGTACAACGCGGGAGCGGGGTATGCTTGACTCGGAAGCAGTCTCCGGACCCATATCATGCGTTGATTTCGCATTCGGCGGTTCGGTGACGTAGACTGCTGTGCCGGTCCGTTGTCGGCCGCCTGTTCCCCTTGTTCTCGATGCGTCCGCGTCGTGGCCTGGGTGCGGCCGTGCCCCTCGCGGGGCGGACCGGGTCCAATGAGCCGATCAGCGAAGCGCGGAGGACATGCCCAAGAAAGAAGGGGCCATCGAGATCGAGGGCACCGTCATCGAGTCCCTCCCGAACGCCATGTTCCGGGTGGAGCTCGACAACGGGCACAAGGTGCTCGCCCACATCAGCGGCAAGATGCGGATGCACTACATCCGGATCCTGCCGGACGACCGCGTTGTTGTGGAGCTGAGTCCCTACGACCTCACGCGCGGTCGGATCGTCTACCGCTACAAGTAAATCCCACTGGGGTTGCCTTCCCCGTGCGTGGCGGCGCGGGGGTGACCCTTATCCCTAGGAGACCCAGTGAAGGTCAAGCCGAGCGTCAAGAAGATCTGCCAGAAGTGCCGCGTCATCCGCCGGCACGGCCGGGTCATGGTCATCTGCTCCGACCCGCGCCACAAGCAGCGCCAGGGCTGACCGGCACCTGCCGGAAAGCTCGACACAAGCGCATCGCAGCCTTCGCACAGGTCGCCGTGCAGCTCGCCCGGAATCTCCGGTGATCGAGTTGTGCGGCACCACTGTGTGAAGGGGCCACCCTCGGACGACGGAGGCCGAGGCCGCCACCCGGGCAGGGTGTGTGCGGACGCGATGCGCCCATACCTCCGCGAAATGAAGGGAACTGCCCACGATGGCACGCCTCCTCGGCGTCGACCTCCCGCGCGAAAAGCGCCTCGAGGTCGCTCTCACCTACATCTTCGGCATCGGCCGGACCCGGGCCCTGGCGACCCTGGAGGGCACCGGCATCAGCGGTGACCTGCGGGTGCACCAGCTCGGCGACGACGAGCTGGTCAAGCTCCGCGACTGGATCGAGCAGAACTACCAGATCGAGGGCGACCTGCGCCGCGAGATCCAGTCGGACATCCGCCGCAAGATCGAGATCGGGTGCTACCAGGGCATCCGGCACCGCCGCGGTCTGCCCGTCCACGGCCAGCGCACCCAGACCAACGCGCGCACCCGCAAGGGCAAGAAGAAGACCGTGGCCGGCAAGAAGAAGGCCGGCAAGAAGTAGTCCGGAGTCGGTCCTCCGGATCGATGACCTCAAGAGTAGAGAGAGCAGATGCCTCCTAAGAGCCGTGTCGGCGCCAAGAAGGTGCGCCGCAAGGAAAAGAAGAACGTCGCTCACGGGCACGCCCACATCAAGAGCACGTTCAACAACACGATCGTCTCGATCACCGACCCCAACGGCAACGTGATCTCCTGGGCCTCCTCGGGCCACGTGGGCTTCAAGGGCTCGCGCAAGTCGACCCCGTTCGCCGCGCAGCAGGCCGCCGAGGCCGCCGCCCGGCGCGCGATGGAGCACGGCATGCGCAAGGTCGACGTCTTCGTCAAGGGCCCCGGCTCCGGTCGCGAGACCGCGATCCGCTCGCTCCAGGCCACCGGCCTGGAGGTGGGCTCCATCCAGGACGTCACGCCCGTTCCGCACAACGGCTGCCGCCCGCCCAAGCGCCGGCGCGTCTGAGCCGTAGGGGAGATCACAGAACAATGGCTCGTTACACCGGTGCGGACTGCAAGCTCTGCCGCCGCGAGAAGATGAAGCTGTTCCTCAAGGGCAGCAAGTGCGAGGGCCCGAAGTGCCCGATCGAGATCCGTCCCTACCCGCCGGGTGAGCACGGACGCGGTCGGCCGAAGGAGACCGAGTACCTGCTGCAGCTGCGCGAGAAGCAGAAGGCCAAGCGCATCTACGGCGTGCTGGAGCGGCAGTTCAGCAACTACTACGTCGAGGCGAACCGCCAGGGCGGCAAGACGGGTGAGAACCTGCTGCGCCTGCTCGAGCGCCGGCTCGACAACGTGGTCTACCGCGCGGGCTTCGCCAAGTCCCGCGACATGGCCCGCCAGCTCATCCGCCACGGCCACATCCGGGTCAACGGCAGGAAGGTCAACATCCCGTCCTTCCTGGTGAGCGAATCCGACATCGTCGACGTCAAGGGCAAGTCGCTCGAGATGACGCCGTTCCAGGTCGCCAAGGCCGAGGTCGGGGACCGGCAGGTCCCGGCGTGGCTGGGGATCGACGGCGAGAAGATGCGGATCCTCGTGCACGCGCTGCCCGTCCGCCAGCAGATCGACGCTCCCGTCCAGGAGCAGCTGATCGTCGAGCTCTACTCCAAGTAGGGCTCCGCCTCACAGCAGTACTCCGCGTTCCTCCGGGATGCCGCGCTCGGCGTGGCATCCTGGAGGGGCGGGGAACATTCCGAAACGCGGTCGTCAAATAGCGGGCACCGCGGGAAGAAGGCACCAACATGCTCATCGCTCAGCGTCCCACTCTCACCGAAGAGCAGGTCGACGAGTACCGGTCGCGGTTCACCATCGAGCCGCTGGAGCCGGGCTTCGGCTACACGATCGGCAACTCGCTCCGCCGTACGCTGCTCTCCTCGATCCCCGGTGCGGCCGTCACCAGCATCCGGATCGAGGGCGTCCTGCACGAGTTCTCGACCGTCCCCGGGGTCAAGGAGGATGTCACCGACATCATCCTGAACCTCAAGGAGCTGGTCGTCTCCTCCGAGCACGACGAGCCCGTCGTGATGTACCTGCGCAAGCAGGGCCCGGGCGAGGTGACCGCGGCCGACATCGCGCCGCCGGCGGGCGTCGAGGTCCACAACCCGGACCTGCACATCGCCACGCTGAACAACAAGGCCAAGCTGGAGATGGAGCTGACGGTCGAGCGCGGCCGCGGCTACGTCTCCGCCGCGCAGAACAAGCAGCCGGGGCAGGAGATCGGCCGGATCCCGATCGACTCCATCTACTCGCCCGTGCTCAAGGTCACCTACAAGGTCGAGGCCACCCGAGTCGAGCAGCGCACCGACTTCGACCGCCTCATCCTGGACGTGGAGACCAAGGCCTGCATGCTGCCGCGCGACGCGGTCGCGTCGGCCGGCAAGACCCTCGTCGAGCTGTTCGGGCTGGCCCGTGAGCTCAACGTCGAGGCCGAGGGCATCGACATGGGCCCGTCCCCGACGGACGCCGCGCTCGCCGCGGACCTGGCCCTGCCGATCGAGGAGCTGAACCTGACGGTCCGCTCCTACAACTGCCTCAAGCGCGAGGGCATCCACTCGGTGGGCGAGCTGGTGGCCCGCTCCGAGCAGGACCTGCTCGATATAAGGAATTTCGGCGCCAAGTCGATCGAAGAGGTCAAGCAGAAGCTCAACGACATGGGCCTCTCGCTGAAGGACTCCCCGCCCGGGTTCGACCCGAGCGCGGCGGCCGACAACTACGGCGACGACGACGCGGGCTACGCCGAGACCGAGCAGTACTAGAAACCCGATTCCCGGCGGCCGGGGGCGCGTTCCCCGGCCGCCGCGGAACCAGCTGACACCGGTACCTCGTACGGCCGGTGCAGGAAGGAAGAACCATGCCCCAGCCCACGAAGGGTGCCCGCCTCGGCGGCAGCGCCGCGCACCAGAAGCTGATCCTGGCGAACCTGGCGACGTCGCTGTTCGAGCACGGCCGCATCACCACCACCGAGGCCAAGGCCCGGCGGGTGCGCCCGCTCGCGGAGAAGCTGATCACCAAGGCCAGGAAGGGCGACCTGCACAACCGTCGCCTGGTGGCCCGGACGATCCGCGACAAGGGCGTGGTGCACGCGCTCTTCACCGAGATCGCGCCGCGCTTCGAGAACCGCCCCGGCGGCTACACCCGCATCACCAAGATCGGGCCGCGCAAGGGCGACAACGCCCCGATGGCCGTGATCGAGCTGGTGCAGGAGCAGCTGTCGGCCGGTCCGGCGACCGCGCAGGCCGCCCCGGCGACCGAGGAGAAGCCGGCGGAGACCGCCGCCGAGGAGATCGAGGCCCCGGCGACGGCCGAGGCCGCGGACGCGGAGGCCACCGAGGCCAAGGCCGAGGGCGACGAAAAGTAACCTCTGCTACCGCAGGTCGCAAGACATGAACAGGCCCACCGTCGGGAGCGCGACGGTGGGCCTGATCTTTGCCAGACTTGAGGGCATGGTCAGGTCAGGCGGCTGCGGACGGCGGGGGAGCGTGTCGATGAAGGACCCGATGAAACCACGGGCTCATCGGGGGGAACGGACGGGCAGCTGTGGCGAAGGACAGTCCACCTGACATGACCGCACTGGTACGACTCCGCCTCGACATCGGATACGACGGGACGGATTTCGCGGGCTGGGCCCGGCAGCCGAACCAGCGCACCGTCCAGGGCGTGATCGAGGACGCGCTCGCGCGGATGCTGCGGCTGGATCCGCCGCCGATGCTGACCGTCGCCGGACGCACCGACGCCGGCGTGCACGCCCGCGGGCAGGTCGCGCATCTCGTGGTCCCGGTCGCGGCGTATTCGGCGATCAACGGGACGATGCCGCGCCGGCTCGCCGGCCTGCTTCCGCCGGACGTGCGGGTGTGGCGGGTGTCGCTGGCGCCCGAGGGGTTCGACGCCCGGTTCTCGGCGCTGGCGCGCCGGTACGTGTACCGGGTGTGCGACAACCCGGTGGGCGTGGACCCGCTGCGCCGCCACGACGTCCTGTGGCATCCGCGCCCGCTGAACCTGGCCCGGATGAACGAGGCCGCGCGGCTGCTGGTGGGCGAGAACGACTTCGCCGCGTACTGCCGCAAGCGGGAGGGCGCGACGACGATCCGGGAGCTGCTGCGCTACGAGTGGGCGCGCGACGACCGCGACCCGCATCTGGCGCTGGCGACGGTGGAGGCGGACGCGTTCTGCCATTCGATGGTCCGTGCGCTGGTCGGCGCGCTCCTGATGGTGGGGGACGGGCGCCGCGACGTGGAGTGGCCCGCGGAGGTGCTGGCGGCGCGGGTCCGCGACTCCGGTGTGAACGTGGCTCCGGCGCACGGCCTGTCGCTGGAGGAGATCCGGTATCCGGACGACGACAGCCTCGCCAGGCGGGCGCAGGAGACCCGGCGCGTCCGGACGCTGAACGCCGCCGCGGCGGCCGCGGAGCATGCGGCGAACGCCGAGCAGCCCGGCGCCGCGTCCTAGCCCTGGAAACGCGACGGGGGGGGGGGGGGGGCGCCCC
>NZ_BAAAMR010000149.1:0-3910 GCF_039529375.1 Actinomadura napierensis | reverse complement strand
GCGGCGGCCGAGGGGAGCTCCCCTCGGCCGCCGCCGTATGCGTGCCTTGCTTGTGCCGTGCGTGCGTCAGCCGCGGGCGCGGGCCTCGATCGGCCGGGCGCTGTAGCCGAGGAACTGCTGGGCGATCTGCTTGGCCTGGACGTTCCCGGGCTTGACCTGCTTGCCGCTCGGGTCCTGGACGTAGGCGTAGATGACGTACCGGCCGCGGACGGTGGTGGCGGCGTACCCGCCGGCCCGGTCGATGTCCTTGGCCTGCTTGCCGGACATGCCGCGGAACCACTCGTACTTGCCCGGGTCGCCGGCGCGGCTCGCCCGCAGCGCCGCGGCCCGGTTCGGCATGACCGCGATCCCGGTGGTGACCGCCCACGTCTTCATCCTGTTGATGAAGGTGGCGCGGACGACCTTGCGGCACTTGTCCTGCTGGAGCGCCTTGAGCATGGAGCCCCGCGCCGCGTACGACAGATCCTTGTTGACGGACCAGCGGTCGCGGTCGAAGGTGCGCTCGCCGAGGTCGACGGCGGCGTCCGGGTACGCCTCGGTGAAGGACAGGTCCTTCGGGTCGCCCCTCTCGTCGTTGATGTCGGCCGGCTTCGGCTTGGGCGGCGTGCTCGCCTTCGGCGGCGGTGCCGCGACGTGGGTGGGCCCGGCGTCCTTGCGGGTGGCGCCGTCGCCCTTGGATCCCGCCCCGCCGACGACGAACAGCGCGACGAGCGCCGCGAGCACGAGGGCCGCGCCGCCGCCGATCAGCACGAGGCGCTGCCTGCCGGCTCCCGGGCGCGGGCGTTCGGGACCCGCCGGCCCGGTGGGGCCGCCGCCGGGCCCGCCGGGGCCTGGCGTGTCGAGCGGGACGCCGCCCTCGGCGTGGTACACGGGAGTGATCACGGCGGCCATCGCCGGCTCCTCGGCCGTGGCGGTCGCCGCGCCGTCCTCGCCGCCGTGCGGGAACGGTCCGCTGCCGGTGGGCGGCAGGACGCCGCGCGGCAGGATCGCGTCCGGGACGAGGACCGGGGCGGCCGGCGCGGACGCGCTCTCGGCCTCCTTCGCCTGCTCGAACGCCGTCGAAGCGGCCGTAGGGGCCCTAGGGGCCGGCCGCGGGGGCGCAGGCTGGGGCTCAGGCGCGGCGGTCGGTGCCGTGTCGGCCGGACGTGCCCGCTCGGCGGGCTGCGGCTGCTCGGCGGGCCGGGCGGCCGGTTCGTCCCGCGTCTGCGGCGGATCGGTGGCCTGGCCGGCCTTCACCGGGACGGGCGGTGCGATCCCCATCGGCCCGGTCGTCGTGCTCGGGCTCGGAGCGTCCGCGCCGGCGGGCGCCGGATCGGGAGCGGCGTCCTCGTCGGGACGGATGGGCGCGAAGCCGTCCGGGTCGGTGTCGCCGAACGCGAGGGGCCGCTTGACGAGCGGATCGGACGGGACGGCCCGGCGGGAGTCGACGTTCGGCACGCCGACCCCGGCGACGAGCGTGCCGGGCGGCCCGGTCTCGGCGGACGCGGCCGTGCCCGGGGCGCCGGCCTCGCCGCCGCCTGGCTCGGCGGCGGGTTCGGCGGCCCACCAGGGGGTCTGCAGGCCGAACGCGGGCAGCCGCAGCGGGGAGGACGCGGACGGAGCCTCGTCGGCGGAGGCCGCGCCGGCCGGGGCACCGGTCGCGGCGGCCTCGGCGAACGGGGCCTGGCTGGCGGGAGCCGCCTCGGTGCCGGCCGTGCCTCCAGCCGGAGGGACCGCACCGAAGCTGGGGGGCGCCGAAGCGGCGGGGGCGGTGGCCGTCCCCGCCTCCTCGGCGGTCTCCCGGGTGTCTCTAGGTCCGGACATAAGCAGACAGGGTATTCAAACCGGTCACTTCTTGAGGGGTTTGCCTTCTGTTTCCCTGTAGTGCAGGGCGAAGGCGAGGTCGCTGCTCTTGTACAGCTCGGCGCCGAACACGCTGACCGTCTTATGGTACTTGGAGGCGATGGCCTTGCCGTCCGGCCGCTGTACCCAGGTCATCACGACGTAGTGGCCGTGCGCCTGCGAGGTGCCGAACGCCAGGCCCTTGCCGGCGTGCTTGCTGACGCCCTTGCCGGGCAGAGCCAACAGGAACGCGTCCTTGTCGGACGCCGCCTTCACCGCCGCCTTGGCATCGGCCTCGGACTTGACGTTCAGCACGCCGATGGTGCCGATGAGCGAGCCGGTGCTGAGGGCGTAGGTGGCGCGCAGCGCCTGGTTGCAGTCCCCCTTCTTCAGCGCCTTCTCCAGCTTCGTGCCGCCGACGACGGCGGCGCACTTCTTCGTGGAGCTGGTGGCGGTCCGCACGTACTTGTGGCCGTCCGCCTTGAACGACGACTTGCCGAACACCTCCGACAGCGACAGCTTCACCGGGTCGGTGGCGCGGCTCTGCAGCTTGACCGGCTGCAGCGGCGGGACGGTCGGGGACGGCGCGGCCGTGGGCCGGGTGGACGCGGCGGCCGGCGGCGCCTTCTTCGCGGGCTTGGAGTCGTCCTTCATCATCGACGCCAGGCCGATGCCGCCGCCGATGAGCACGAGCCCCGCGACGACCGCGCCGCCGATGATCAGCGGGAGGCCGCGGCGCCGTCCGGTCGGCCCGTCCTCGCCGGGGGGCGCGCCGTCGAAGTCGCCCTGCGGGGGCATGGGGGTGCCGTAGGGGGAGTCTTCCGGCATCTCGCCGTGCCCGAACCCGCCGCCCTGCTCGAACCCCGCGGGCCCCGGCTCCTGACCGCCGGGCCCGAAACCGCCCTGCTGCCCGTACTGGTCCTGTCCGAACTGCTCTTGTCCGAACTGGTCGTGTCCGAAGCCGCCCGGCGGGAACGCGTCCTGGCGTTCCGACGAGGGGGGCTCGCCCCAGACGGCGGTCGCGCCGGACGGTCCGGCGGGCGGCTCGGCCGCCGGGAACGGCGGCCCGAACGGCTCCGCCTCCAGCGGCCCGGTCCCGAAGGAGTCGCCGCCGAACGGTCGCGCGGCGGGGGCCTCGCCGAGCGGGGCGAAGGCCTCGTCGTTGTCGTTGCCGTACGGTGGCGCCTCGGCTCCGGAGCCGTACGGCGGCTGCGGCGACGGCCCGGAGGGCCGGCCGCCGGGCTTGCCTTGATCGCCCGGATAACCCATGGCTCTGGACCTTACCGTTCCTCTTTCAGCGGTCTGGACCTTCGGAACACCCACCATGACATGGGGGCGAACCGGGCGCCGGTGCTTTGCGGAAGGTCACCGTGCGGGCCCGTCCCGTCACGTCCAGCCGAAGTCCTGGGTCCACAGCGGGCCGTCCGAGCCGGCCGCCATGCCGACGCCGATGGCGCGCAGCCCGCAGTTGAGGATGTTCGCGCGGTGCCCGGGGCTGGCCATCCAGCCGTCGACGACCGCGGCGGCGGTCGCGTAGCCCCTGGCGATGTTCTCCGCGCCGGGACCGGCGTAGCCGGCCTCCCGCATGCGCATCCAGGGGCTGTCGCCGTTCGGGGAGTCGTGGTCGAAGTAGTCGTTCGCGGCCATGTCGGCGGAGTGCGCGCGGGCCGCAGTGACGAGCCGCCGGTCGACGCGGAGCGCGTCGCATCCCGCCTTGGCCCGCTCGGCGTTGGTGAGGGCGACGACGGCGTTCTCCGGCCCGGTCGAGCCGGGTGACAGGGTCGGGCCGGTTCGGGGCGGATCGTCCTTGGCGGCGGGTGCCGTCTTCGTCTTCGCCGGCTTGGGTGAGCGCGTCGGCGCGCCGGTCGTCTTCGGCGAAGGCGCCTCGTCACCGCCGCCGGGCGCCTCGCGCGCACCGCCGCCGTTCCCGGTGCCCGTCCCGGCGTCGGGCTCGTCCAGGGCGCCGGACGGGCCGGGACCGGACGGCCTGCCCGCATGGTCGGACGCGGCGATCGGCTCCGAACGCAACTGGGGAAGGACGAGCCGGTCGAGCGCGATGCCCGTGCCGATGTCGAGGAGCGACGCGCCG
>NZ_BAAAMR010000148.1:0-19915 GCF_039529375.1 Actinomadura napierensis | reverse complement strand
CGGTGAACCAGCGCGTCCAGCCCGCCCGGACGGGCGGACGGGACGCCGGCGCGGCACGCCCACGGCAGCGCCAGCCGGCCCGTCACCGCGGCGAGCAGCGCCGCGACGGCCGCGTGCGGCGCCGACGCCAGCGCCGCGACCTGGATCAGCAGCACGAGCAGCAGCGTGACGACCCCGAACGGGCCGAGGTCGGACCGCTTCATGATCGCGAGCGCGTCGGCGGCGGGGCGCCCGCTGCCCAGGCCGTCGGCGAGGTCGGCCAGGCCGTCCAGGTGCAGCGCCCGGGTGAGCACCGCCGCCGTCCCCACCGCGAGGGCGGCGGCGAGCAGCCCGGACAGGCCCAGCGTGTCGCCGAGCAGCAGGACGAGCGCCGCGGCGCCGCCGGTGATCAGGCCCACGAGCGGGGCCGCCAGCATCGCCGTCCGTGCGGTCGCGCGGTCCACGTCGCCGGTGCGCAGCGGCACGATCGTGAGCAGCGTCACCGCGAGCCGCAGTCCGGCGGCGGCGCGCCGCGCGGCGGCCGGGCCGTTCACGGCAGCTCCAGCACGCGGCCCGCCACCACCAGCGCCGCCTCCTCCGACTCGGCGGCGAGCCGCTGGTTGACGAGGCCGATCATGTCGCGGAACGCGCGGCCCGACGGCGTCGTGGGCACCAGCGAGAACCCGACCTCGTCCGACACCGCGACCACCCGCGCCGCGGTGCCGTGCCACGCAGCGACCAGGTCGTCCACGCTCGGCAGGACGCGCGACGGGTCGTCCCAGGCGCCCGCGTCGTCCATCGCCGCGGCGAGCCAGGTGCCGATGCCGTCCACCAACACCGCCCCGGACGCCGACCCCAGCACCCCGGCGAGGTCGGTCGTCTCGGCCGTCTTCCACCAGGCGGGACGGCGGCTCCGATGCGCCTCGACCCGCCGCGTCCACTCCGGGTCGTCATCGCGGACCGGCCCCGTCGCCACGTAGAGGACGTCCGGGCAGCCCGCCAGGCGCAGTTCGGCCTCGGCCGACTTGCCCGAACGGGAACCGCCGAGCAGGAGCGTCCGGAACGGGCCGTCCTGCGGGCGCAGCCAGAACGCCATGCGCCGGTCCAACTCCGCCGGGGACGGCATCCGGTGGTCCACGTGAACGGCCCTGACCCGCGTCTCAGGCGTCACCGCGCCGATATGCCGCAGGTAGCCGAGGTGTTCCGGCGAACCCGCCATGTCGAGGAGGACGGCGTCGTACCGCGCGTTCGCGGCGGGTTCAGGCCGGGCGCCCGGCCCGGACGCCATCAGGACCCGGCCTCCACCCGGAGCGACGACGTCGTGCCCGCCGGGGACGTCCGCGACGGCGCAGGAGTCCAGCGGCACGCCGCCGAGGAGGACCGCGGCCGGTTCGTGCCGCACGCCGGCGGCGCGGAGCCGGCCGCAGGAGGCGCAGCGGCAGCCGTCCTCGGGCCAGCCCTGCGGCGCGGCGATACCGCGGAGTTCGATGTCCATATCGGTCCGAAACTCTACGGTCCCTCCTGGATACGCTCACCCGGAAGGATCAGGACCAGCCCTCAGAAGGAGACCCGGTGGGCAACCCCCCGAACGCGCCGTGGCCGGAGCAGGGGCCTCAGCCTCCCTACGGCCCGCCCCCCGTGCCGCCCGGCCCCGTGCCGCCCGGTCCGCCGCCCGCCGCGCCGCAGTTCGGTGCGCAGCCCTGGCAGCCCGGTCCGCCGCCACCGCCGCGCGGCAGGGGACCGGGCCTGCTGATCGCGCTGATCGGCGGCGGCCTGGTGCTGGTCCTGATCGTCGTCGGCGCCGTCGTCCTGGCCCTCCAGAGTGGCGGGGACGACGGGGACGACACCGCCACCGGAGGCGGCGGCGCGGCCGGGCCCCGGCTCCAGATCGGCCAGATCGCGGGCGGCGCGGAGGCCGTCCCGAACGCCGACGGCAGCCTCACCATGGCGCGGCCCGGCGTCACGTCCCCGGTGGTCGACATCTACGAGGACTTCTCCTGCCCGCCCTGCGGCAACTTCGACAAGACCAACGACCCGATGCTCAAGCAGATCGCGGTGGCGGGGGAGGCGAAGGTCGTCTTCCACCCGATGGTCGTCTTCGGCACGGGCACCGAGCCGCAGCACGGCAACTCCACGCGCGCCGCGGCGGCGCTGCGCTGCGTCGGGGACGGCGCGCGCTGGCTGTCCTACCAGGACGCCCTCTACGCCCACCAGCCGTCCGAGAGCGAACAGGGCTACAGCACGGCCGACCTGATCGCCTGGGCCGCGCCGTACGGGCTCACCGGCGACGATTTCGAGCAGTGCGTGAAAAGCCAGCGGTTCGCCGGCGAGGTCGCGACGGTGAGCCGTTCGTACATCTCGTCCGGCGTCCAGGGCACGCCGAGCGTGCGGGTCAACGGCAAGGCCCTCGGCAACTCCGACGTCCAGAGCCCGGACGCGCTGCGGCGCGCCATCGAGGCCGCCTCCTGACCGGAGCGGCTAGTCTCACCCGCGACGAGGGAGGTCGAGCGCGATGGCGTGGAGCTGGCGTTTGGAGAAGGCCGACGGCACGACGGTCGGCACGTCCGAGGAGACCTTCTCCACCCAGTCGGACGCGGAGAGCTGGCTGGGCGAGAACTGGCGGGGCCTGCGCACCGGCGAGGTCGACAAGGTGACCCTGATGGACGGCGAGACGGTCGTCTACGGGATGAGCCTGCAAGACCCGCAGTGACGCGAACGGCGAGGGCCGCGGGACGCCTCCGTCCCGCGGCCCTCACCGTCCGGCGCGCCTCGGCTCACGGGCGGGTGCGCGGGCTGACGGTCTTGGACGCGTCGCGGATCACCGCGTCGCCGAGGACGTCGTCGATCCGCTTCAGCACGTCGGCGTCCAGCTTCACCCCGGCCGCCTTCACGTTGTCGGCGACCTGCTCGGGACGGGACGCGCCGACGATCGCCGCCGACACGTTCGGGTTCTGCAGCGTCCACGCGATCGCCAGCTGCGCCATCGACAGCCCGAGGTCGTCGGCGATCGGCTTCAGGTTCTGCACGCGGGTCAGCAGGTCGTCGTTCAGGTAGCGCTTGATCATGTCGGCGCCGCCCTTGTCGTCGGTGGCGCGCGACCCCTCCGGCAGCGGCTGGCCCGGCTTGTACTTGCCGGTCAGCACGCCCTGCGCGATCGGCGACCAGACGATCTGGCCGATCCCCTCGCGCTCGGACAGCGGGACGACCTCCTCCTCGATGACCCGCCACAGCATCGAGTACTGCGGCTGGCTGGAGACGATCCGGTCGAACCCCATCTCGTCGGCGATCTTCAGGGCGCGCTCGATCTCCTCGGCGCGCCACTCCGACACGCCGACGTACAGCACCTTGCCCTGCCGGACCAGATCGTCGAAGGCGCGGAGGGTCTCCTCCAGCGGCGTCTCGCGGTCGAACCGGTGGGCCTGGTACAGGTCCACGTAGTCGGTGCCGAGCCGGCGGAGCGACCCGTTGATCGACTCCATGATGTGCTTGCGCGACAGGCCGCGGTCGTTCACGCCGGGCCCGGTGGGCCAGTAGACCTTGGTGAAGATCTCCAGCCCCTCGCGGCGCAGCCCCTTGAGCGCGCGCCCGAGGACCTCCTCGGCGCGCGTCCCGGCGTAGACGTCCGCGGTGTCGAAGGTGGTGATCCCCTCGTCGAGGGCCGCCCGCACGCAGGCGCGCGCGGCGTCCTCCTCGACCTGGGAGCCGTGGGTGAGCCAGTTGCCGTACGCGATCTCGCTGATCTTCAGACCGCTCCGGCCCAGGTATCGGAACTCCATGCGCACGACCCTAGCCCGGCGGAGATCATCCTCGGACGGGGGCGGGCGCGTCCGGCCGGGAACCCCCGGTGCGGGGCCCGGTCAGATCTTCTCCTTCTCCCCGACCTTCACCTGCGGGGCGGGCATCCGCAGCCGGCGGATCTGCATCGCGCGCATCGCCGCGTACAGGCCGACGCCCTTGGTGTCCTCGTCGGGGTGCCGCTCGGTGGCGAGCCTCTTGATGCCGCGGCTGAGCAGCAGCCCCTCGCCGAACACCACGACCAGCAGCAGCGGCGGCGCGAACAGCACCAGCAGCTTGGCCGCCGGGATCGGCAGCAGGCTCAGCAGCACGATCGCGAACATCGCGTACATCAGGTACGAGCCGACGGTGCGCCGCGAGTCGACGTAGTTGCGGGCCAGCCGCCGGACGGGCCCCTTGTCGCGCTTGAGGAGGTACTTGTCGTCGCCCCGGGCCATGCCCGCACGCGCCCGCTCGCGCTCGGTCGACTGCCGCTCCCGCACCTTCTTGTAGGCCTCTTTGCGGGTCGACGGCGCGGTGATCGGCTGGCGGCGGCGCTTCTCGGCCTCGCTCCGCTTCGGCGTAGGCCGCCCCTTGCCTCCCGGCTTCGCCATTACTACCTGAGGAGGATTCGCGGGGGCTTCCCGGGTACGACGCTTGAACACGGGGTCAGCCTACCGGCTGCGAACATCGTGGCTGCCTCGCGCGTTAACGCGTAGGGTGATAAGAACCCCAGCAGTGGTCATTGAGCCCAGTATGCGACTGAGGCGACAGCACGAAGGGACCGGCGCCGCGCGATGAGCGTGATGAAAAGAATGTCGATGATCTTCAAGGCCAAGGCCAACAAGGCCCTGGACCGGGCTGAGGATCCTCGCGAGACGCTCGACTACTCCTACCAGCGCCAGCTGGAGATGCTGCAGAAGGTCCGTCGGGGGGTCGCCGACGTCGCCACCTCGCGCAAGCGTCTCGAGCTGCAGATCAACCAGCTCGAGCAGCAGCAGAACAAGCTGACCGACCAGGGCAAGAAGGCGCTGCAGGTGGGCCGGGAGGACTTGGCCCGCGAGGCGCTGACCCGCCGGTCGGGGCTGGACTCCCAGCTGAACGACCTGCGCGCGCAGTACCAGCAGCTGCAGGGCGAGGAGGAGAAGCTGACGCTCGCCTCCCAGCGGCTGCAGGCCAAGGTCGACTCCTTCCGCACCCGCAAGGAGACGATCAAGGCGACCTACACCGCCGCCGAGGCGCAGACCAAGATCAACGAGGCGTTCTCCGGCATCTCCGAGGAGATGGGCGACGTCGGCCTGGCGATCCAGCGCGCCGAGGAGAAGACCGAGAACATGAAGGCGCGCGCCGGCGCCATCGACGAGCTGCTCGCCTCCGGCGCGCTCGAGGACTTCTCCGGCCCCCGCGACGACATCCAGGCCGAGCTCGACCGGATGGGCTCCGGCCCCGGCGTCGACGTCGAGCTGGAGCGGATGAAGGCCGAACTCGGCCAGGGCCCGGCGCCCAAGGAGCTGAACCAGGGCTCGCCGACCGCCCAGCCGCAGCAGCAGCCGCACGACACCCCGCAGCAGGCCCCGTGGCCGCAGCAGCCCGGGGGTGCGCAGTGATCGTCCGCCTGATGGGCGAGGGGCAGCTCGACGTGGCCGACGGCGACCTGGCCGCGCTCAACACCCTGGACGGTGAGCTGGAGTCGGCGATCGAGTCCGGCGACGAGGCGGCGTTCCGCACCGCTCTGCGCGCGCTGCTGGAGAACGTGCGCAAGGTCGGCAAGCCGCTTCCGGCCGACAGCCTCGCGCCATCGGAGCTGATCCTGCCGCCGGCGGACGCGGCCATCGACGAGGTGCGCGCGATGCTCGGCGACGAAGGGCTCATCCCCGACTGACCCGGTGCCCGCCCGACGAGCGGGCACCGGGCCGGCCGGGTCCCGCCCCCGACGAGGGGCGCGCGCCCGGCGAGCGAACCGCACCCCGGCCGCCCGGAACGGGGCGGCGGCGGGGCGTCCTCCAGGACGATTCGCGCTCGACCCGGCGGTGCCTGGCACAAACACCGGGGTTCGCGCGTTGTCACAAGTGAATCGGGGAAAGAAACTGGGGGTTGCCGGATGGCCTCAACGCGTTACGCCTCCGACCGGGGGCTGACGTCACGCATGCTCGTGACCATGTTCCTGCTGGGGCTGGTCTATGTCGTCTTCGTGACGGCGTTCTTCGTGATCGCTCCCAAGTTCGGGATGATCGCCCTTGTCGCCGCACTGGCGTTCCTGTTCGCTCAGTACTTCTTCTCCGACAAGCTGGCCATGTTCGCCATGCACGGCCGGGTGGTCTCCGCGGACGAGGCTCCCGAGCTGCACGGCGTCATCGACCGGATCTGCGCCATGTCGGACGCGCCGAAGCCGCGGGTGGCGATCGCCGACACCGACGTGCCGAACGCGTTCGCGACCGGCCGCAGCCAGAAGAAGGCCGTCGTCTGCGTCACCACCGGGCTGCTGCGCCGGCTCGAGCCCGTCGAGCTGGAGGGCGTGCTCGCGCACGAGATGGCGCACGTCGCGCACAAGGACGTCGCGGTCATGACGATCGCCTCGTTCCTCGGCATCTGCGCCGGCCTGATCACCCGGTTCGGCCTGGAGTGGGGGCTGTGGGGCGGCTTCAACCGCCGCAGCAACGACCAGAACACTGGGATGATCCTGCTCGCCGTGGTCGCGGTCAGCGCGGTCGCCTACGCGATCAGCTTCCTGCTCACCCGGGCGCTGTCGCGCTACCGGGAGCTGTCGGCCGACCGGGCCGCCGCGCTGCTGACCGGCCGCCCGTCGGCGCTGGCCAGCGCCCTGACGAAGGTGACCGGCGAGATCGCGCGGATCCCCACCAACGACCTGCGCTCGGCGCAGGCGTTCAACGCCTTCTTCTTCACCCCGGCCTTCGGCAAGGGCGTCAGCGTCGCCAGCCTGTTCTCCACGCACCCGTCGCTGGACAAGCGGCTCGCCCAGCTGTCGAAGATCTCCGACCAGCTCAGCAGGGGAGTCTGACCCGTGGGTTTCCTGGACACGCTGCTCGGCCGGTCCAAGCCGGTCAAGCCGGACCTCGACCAGCTGTTCGGGCTGTCGACCGCGGCCATCACGCTCGAGGCCGCCAGCGGCTTCAAGCCGACCGGGCTCGGCTCGGTCTGCTTCCGGGCGGCCGAGGGCGGCGCGTTCGCGCGGCTGCAGGCCGACGTCCAGGAGCTGCTGGACGCCGACGAAGGCCCCAGGGTCGAGATCAGCAACGACTCCTACGGGTACACCTGGCTGCTCGCGACGCACCCGCCGGAGGAGCTGCCCGACCTGGTCACCGACCTGCACGCGGTGAACTCCACGCTGGAGTCGGGCGGGTTCGGCCCGCACCTGCTGTGCTCGCTCGCCGGCTTCCGCGGCCCGGACGGTCAGAAGCTCGCGCTCGTCTACCTGTACAAGCGCGGCACCTTCTACCCGTTCGCGCCGCTGCCCGGCGACAAGCGCGACAACGCCCTCGAGCTGCAGGTGCGCGGCGCGGTCGGCGTCGACCTGCCGTTCGAGGACGACCTCGGCCGCTGGTTCCCGGTATGGGGCGCCCCGGGCCTCTGAGCCCGCCTTCCGGCGCGGCCCGTCCCGGGTCGCCCCGAGACGTGGGCCGATGCGGGGTATGTGTCAGTGTCGAACGTCCGTGCACGGTCGGTTCATGCGGGAGGCGTAATGACCGGACGGCCCTGGGACCATCTCCGCCACTGCGACGCGCTGGAGCGGGAGGCCGCCGCGTTCGCCGACGTCGCGGCGGGCGCCGGCCTCGATGAGCCGGTGCCGTCCTGCCCCGGCTGGTCCGTCGCCGAACTGGTCCGCCATCTCGGCGCCATGCACCGGTGGGCGGGCGGGACCGTCCGGGTGGGCGCGCCGCGCCGGCTCAGCCTGCGCGAGCTCGGCGTCTCCTTCCCGGTGGTGCCGGGCGACCACCTGCCGTGGTTTGGGGAGGGCGCGCAGCGGCTCCTGGAGGTCCTGCGGGCGGCCGAACCGGACGGGCCGGTGTGGGCGTGGGGCGTCGACCAGCACGTGCGCTTCTGGTCGCGCCGGATGCTGTTCGAGACCGCCGTGCACCGTGCCGACCTCGAGATCGCCTGCGGCCGGACGCCCGCCGTCGCGCCCGAGACGGCCGCCGAGGGGATGGACGAGCTGCTGGAGAACCTGGAGAAGGCCGCCGCGTTCGCGCCCAAGGTGGAGAACCTGCGCGGCGACGGCGAGGTGCTGGCCTTCGAGGCCGCCGACCTCGGCGACCGCTGGCTGTTCCGCCTGCACCCGGACCGCTTCGAATGGACCCGCCGCGGCCCCGGAAGCGACGAAAGCGCCGACGCGACGGTGCGCGGCGACGCCTCCGACGTCTTCCTCTTCCTGTGGGGCCGCCGCAAGCTCGGCGACCCCGTCCTGGAGTTCTCCGGCAACGACGACCTGCTCGTCCACTGGGTGGAGAACTCCGCGATCTAGCCCTGAGGCAGCGCCAGCATCTGGTCGAGGGCGGCGCGGGCGTTGCGGGCGGTGTCCTCGTCGACCGTGATGACGTTCTCGACCTCGCCCCGGACGAGCGCCTCCAGCGTCCAGACCAGGTGCGGCAGGTCGATGCGGTTCATCGTGGAGCAGTAGCAGACGGTCTTGTCGAGGAACATGACGTTCTTGTCGGGGTGGGCGTTCGCCAGCCGCCGGACGAGGTTCAGCTCGGTGCCGACCGCCCACGACGTGCCGGGCTCGGCCGCCTCGATCGCCTTGATGATGTACTCGGTGGAGCCGATCTGGTCGGCGGCCGTGACGACCTCGTGCCGGCATTCGGGGTGGACGAGGACGTTGATGCCGGGCACGCGCGCGCGCACGTCGTCCACCGACTCCTTGCTGAACCGGCCGTGCACCGAGCAGTGCCCGCGCCAAAGGATCATCCGGGCGTCCTGAAGCTGCCGGTGGCTGAGGCCGCCCTCGCGGCGGTGCGGGCTGTAGAGGACGCAGTCGTCCAGCGAGAGGCCCATCTCCAGGACGGCGGTGTTGCGGCCGAGGTGCTGGTCGGGCAGGAACAGCACCTTCTTTCCCTTGGAGTACGCCCAGTCCAGGGCGCGCTTGGCGTTGGACGAGGTGCAGACCACGCCGCCGTGCCGTCCGACGAACCCCTTGATGTCGGCCGAGGAGTTCATGTAGGTGACGGGGACGACGTCGTCCGCGACGCCGGCGTCCTCCAGGACGTCCCAGCACTCCTCGACCTGGTCGAAGGTGGCCATGTCGGCCATGGAGCACCCGGCGCCGAGGTCGGGGAGGATCACCTTCTGGTGCGGCGCGGTGAGGATGTCGGCGGACTCGGCCATGAAGTGGACGCCGCAGAACACGATGTAGGGCGCCTCGGGCCGCGCGGCGGCCTGCTGGGCGAGCTTGAAGGAGTCGCCGGTGACGTCGGCGAACTGGATGACCTCGTCCCGCTGGTAGTGGTGGCCGAGCACGAACACCGTGTCGCCGAGGGCCGCCTTGGCGGCGCGGGCCCGCTCGACCAGCGCGGGGTCGGACGCGGGCGGCAGGTCGCCCGGGCAGTCCACGCCGCGCTCGCTGGCCGGGTCGGAGCCCTCGCCGAGGAGCAGCAGCGGAAGGTCGCGCACTGGGGTGGTCACGGGAGTCTCCCTCCTGCGACGGGACTTATCGTCGCTTTGACGACTAATGATGGCACATCATCGTCATCCCGGAGGTGTGACGTAGGACGCACCGTCCCGCGGCGTTAAACATGGGCGATACGCGGAATGGCCTTGTCGCGAGGTACGTTGTCCTACGGGAAGAGGCGTAAGTCCACCTCGAGGACAAGCGACAGTCCGCCGCACCGCGGCGCAGCGAGACCCGGGAGCTGAACACATGACGGTTTCAGGCGAGACCACGCAGGAGACCACGCAGCAGGGCGTCATCCTCACCGACGCCGCCGCCGAGAAGGCCAGGGGCCTGCTCGAGCAGGAGGGCCGCGACGACCTTGCGCTGCGTGTCGCCGTGCAGCCGGGCGGCTGCTCCGGCCTGATCTACCAGCTCTTCTTCGACGAGCGGGAGATGGACGGGGACCAGGTCCAGGACTTCGGCGGGCTCAACGTGCGCGTCGACCGGATGAGCGCCCCGTACCTCACGGGCGCCACCATCGACTTCGTCGACAGCATCGAGAAGCAGGGTTTCACGATCGACAACCCGAACGCGTCGGGCTCCTGCGCCTGCGGCGACTCCTTCAACTAGGGGTCAGCGCCGTAGGGCCGGGACGTCCCGGCCGAGCGTGCTCGGTGCGAGGGGGCGGCCGGACGAGGGTCCGGTCCGCCCCCTTTCGCGTGCCCTCTCGCCTCGGCGGGGATGCGCACCCGCCGCGCCGTGTGCTCCGATGGGAAGTAGTCTTTCCGGGTTGAAACAGCCGGTGACAAGCCGGACGACCACGACGAGGAGAGCGACGCGTGCGCATCGCCGTGACTGGCTCCATTGCGACCGACCATCTGATGACCTTCCCCGGAAGGTTCACCGACCAGCTCCTGCCCGACCAGCTCGACCGGGTCTCGCTGTCCTTCCTGGTGGACGAGCTGGAGATCCGCCGCGGCGGGGTAGCCGCGAACATCTGCTTCGGGATGGGCAGCCTCGGCACGGAGTCCATCCTCGTCGGCTCGGTCGGCGACGACTTCGCCGACTACCGCTCCTGGCTGGAGCGCAACCGCGTGGACACCGCGTCCGTGCACGTGTCCGAGGTGCACCACACCTCCCGGTTCCTGTGCACGACCGACCAGGACCAGAACCAGATCGCGTCCTTCTACGCAGGCGCGATGAGCGAGGCCCGCTCGATCGAGCTCGGCCCCGTCGCCGAGCGCGTCGGCGGGCTCGACCTCGTCATGATCAGCGCGAACGACCCGGACGCCATGCTCCGGCACACCGAGGAGTGCCGCACCCGCGGCATCCCGTTCGCCGCCGACCCGTCCCAGCAGCTCGCCCGGATGGACGGCGCGGACGTCCGCCGCCTCCTCGACGGCGCCGCGTACCTGTTCAGCAACGAGTACGAGAAGGCCCTCTTCG
This sequence comes from Actinomadura napierensis, assembly GCF_039529375.1. Taxonomy (NCBI): domain Bacteria; kingdom Bacillati; phylum Actinomycetota; class Actinomycetes; order Streptosporangiales; family Thermomonosporaceae; genus Actinomadura; species Actinomadura napierensis. The sequence goes on along the minus strand of NZ_BAAAMR010000148.1, from coordinate 9,111 downwards.
AGGACAAGACCGGCTGGTCCGGCGAGGAGGTGCTGTCGCGGGTCGGGGTCCGCGTCACCACGCTCGGCGCCAAGGGCGTCGTCATCGACCGGCAGGGGGAGGAGGGCCTGCACGTGCCCTGCGTCCCCGTCGAGAACGTCGTGGACCCGACCGGCGTGGGCGACGCGTTCCGCTCGGGCTTCCTGTCGGCGACGGCGTGGGGCCTGCCGCTGGAGCGCGCCGCGCAGGTCGGCAGCACCATCGCCGCGTACACCCTGGAGGCCGCGGGCGGGCAGGAGTACACGCTGGGTCGGCGGGCGTTCCTCGACCGGCTCGCCGCCGCGTACGGCGCCGACGCCGCCGCGGACGTCGAGCCGCACATCGCCTGCCCCAACCCGTAGGCGCCGCCCGGAACCGCACACGCCAACGCGTACCGAGGGCCGCACCCCGCCGGGGTGCGGCCCTCGGTACGTGTCGCCTCAGTAAGCGGTGCCTCAGTACGTCCTGCGGATGTGGAAGCCCCAGCCGCCCTGCGGGAGCGTCTCCTCGCGGACGAAGTCCTGCGACTTCATCCGGCACCAGGCGGGGACGTCGGTGCGCGCGGCGGCGTCGTCGGCCAGCACCGCGATGACCTCGCCGACCGGGACCTCGCGGATCCGGTCCGCCAGCATGATGATCGGGATCGGGCACTTGCGGCCGAGCGCGTCGATGACGAGCGCCGGGAGGGGGCCGGCGGGTTCGGCGGGGGGCGCGGCGGGCGGCCCGTGGGAGACCCCGCTCCTGGCCCGGCCTCGGAACCTCATGGGCGCGACCGCCTCCCTCTGCGTGATCCGGCCTCGGATGGTGTCCGGCCGTCGATGTCGGTCATTGGTCCAGGGCGTTCATCGTCGCCCGGCGCAACCGGGCGACGATATCGGGCAGGACGGCGAGGAACCGGTCGACATCGGCGGAAGCGACGCCACGCGGCAGCGATACCCGCACGTTCCCATGGGTAATCACTCCCATCGCCTCGAGCACATGGCTTGGACGCAGCGTATCCGCCGTGCAGGAGCTGCCGGACGAAACGGCGAAACCTGCTCGGTCGAGTTCGGTGAGCAGCGCCTCGCCCTCCACGTACAGGCAGGAGAACGTGACGATGTGCGGCAGCCGGCGGACGGGGTCGCCGACCACCTCGACGTCCGGCACGGTCTCCGGCACCCGCGCGCGGATCCGGTCGACGAGCGCGGCGAGCCGCGGGCCCTCGTCCGCCATGTCGGCGCGGTACGCCTCCAGCGCCGCGGCGGCGGCCGCCGCGGCCGGGACGTTCTCGAAACCGGGGACGCGGCGTCCCTCCCGCTCGTCGGCGGGCAGCGGCGAACGCCACCGGGTGCCCTTGCGGACCGCGAGGACGCCGACGCCGGCGGGCCCGCCCCACTTGTGCGCGCTGCCCACCAGGAAGGACCAGCCGTCCGGCACGTCCTCCCGGCCGAGCGACTGCGCGGCGTCGACCAGCAGCGGCACGCCCGCGGCGCGGCACGCCTCGCCCACCTCGGCGACGGGCTGCACCGTCCCCACCTCGTGGTTGGCCGACTGCAGGCACGCCAGCGCGGTGTCCGGGCGCAGCGCCGCGGCGAACTCGGCGGGGTCGACGCGCCCGCCCCGGTCGACGCCGACGACGGTGACCTCGCCGCCGTCGTCCTCGTGCAGCTCGGCGGCGTGCAGCACGCTGGAGTGCTCGACCGCGCCCACCACCAGGTGGCGCCCGGCCCGCCGGCGCGCCTGGAGCCCCCCGAGGACCGCCAGGTGCACCGCCTGGGTGCCCGAGGAGGTGAACGAGACCTCGTCCGGACGTGCGCCCAGGACGCCGGCGACGCGCGCGCGGGCCCGGTCCAGCAGCATGCGGGTGCTCCTGGCCCGCCCGTACAGCCTGGCGGGGTCGGCCCAGCCCGCGTCCAGCGCCTCCAGCAGGACACGCCGCGCCGCGGGGTGGAGCGGCTCGGTCGAGGCGGCGTCGAAGTACCCGTCCGGCGCGCTGGAGTCAGCCACGCCAGAACACTAACCGGGCACCCGATCGGGGGTTCGCGCGACCCTAGCGCTAGTGTGTCCACCACACGTGTAACAACTGATCTCACCGCCCGGCCGACCGGGCTTTCATCCGTGGGGAAGGCATTCCGTGAGTCCGACCCGCTCTAGGGAGCGGCGTACGCCTGTGCGCAGTCGCCGCGCATTGAAAAGCGCCGGCGCGCTAGGTCTGCTGGCCCTGTCCGCAACCGCGTGCAGCGGCCAGGCATCCCGTCTGGGCATGCCCGAGCCGATCGGCCCGCAGGCCGAGCGCATGCTCAAGCTCTGGCAGGGTTCCTGGATCGCGGCGTTCGCCGTCGGGGCCGTCGTCTGGGGCCTGATCATCTGGGCGGTGCTGTTCCACCGCAAGCGCTCCGACGACCTGCCGCCGCAGGTCCGCTACAACATGCCGATCGAGATCCTCTACACGGCGGTCCCGTTCGTCATCATCGCGGTCCTGTTCTACTTCACCGCGCGCGACGAGAACTACGTCGAGAAGACCACCAAGAACCCTCCGGTGGTCGTCGACGTCACCGCGTTCCAGTGGAGCTGGCAGTTCGACTACAAGCAGAAGGACGCCACCGGCAAGGAGCAGACCGTCGCCTCGGTCGTCGGCCAGCCGGTGAACCCGAACGCCTCCTCGGGCGCCAAGCCCGTCATGACGATCCCGGCCGGTGAGCACGTGCGGGTGCGGCTGCACTCCAACGACGTCATCCACTCGTTCTGGGTCCCGGCGCTCCTGTACAAGAAGGACGTCATGCCGGGCTACGACAACGAGTTCGAGTTCACGGCGACCAAACTGGGCACCTACGAGGGCCGCTGCGCCGAGCTCTGCGGCGTCGACCACAGCCGGATGCTGTTCCAGCTGAAGGTCGTCACGCCGGCCCAGTACCAGAAGTTCATCGCCGATTCCAAGGCCGCCCTGGCCTCAGGGGGTGCCAAGTGACCACGACCAGCTACGCACCCAGCACACCGCTCACCGCGGCGCGGACGAGCAAGGGGCGCATCGTCGCCAACTGGCTGTCGTCCACCGACCACAAGGTGATCGGCTACCTCTACCTCATCACCTCGTTCGTGATGTTCCTGTTCGGCGGCATCCTCGCGCTCGTCATCCGCGCGGAGCTGTTCAAGCCGGGCCTGCAGGTGGTGAGCAACGAGCAGTACAACCAGATGTTCACCATGCACGGCACGATCATGCTGCTGATGTTCGCGACGCCGCTGTTCGCGGGCTTCACCAACGTCATCATGCCGCTGCAGATCGGGGCGCCGGACGTGGCGTTCCCGCGGATGAACATGCTGGCGTACTGGCTGTTCCTGTTCGGCAGCATCATCGTCATCGCGGGCTTCCTGACCCCGGGCGGCGCGGCCAGCTTCGGCTGGTTCGCCTACGCCCCGCTCTCGGACGCGGTGCGCTCGCCGGGCGTCGGCGGCGACATGTGGGTGATGGGCCTGGCCATGTCGGGCTTCGGCACCATCATGGGCGCGGTCAACTTCATCACCACGATCCTGTGCATGCGCGCTCCGGGCATGACGATGTTCCGGATGCCGATCTTCACCTGGAACGTCCTGCTGACCTCCATCCTGGTCCTGCTCGCGTTCCCGGTCCTCGCCGCCGCCCTGCTGGCCTTGGAGGCCGACCGCAAGCTGGGCGCGCACGTGTTCGACGCCTCGCACGGCGGCGCGCTGCTATGGCAGCACCTGTTCTGGTTCTTCGGGCATCCGGAGGTCTACATCATCGCGTTGCCCTTCTTCGGCATCGTGACGGAGATCCTGCCGGTGTTCGCCCGCAAGCCCGTCTTCGGCTACATCGGCCTGGTCTTCGCGACCATCAGCATCGCGGGCCTGTCGGTCACGGTGTGGGCGCACCACATGTTCGTCACCGGCCAGGTGCTGCTGCCGTTCTTCTCCTTCATGACGTTCCTCATCGCCGTGCCCACGGGGGTGAAGTTCTTCAACTGGGTCGGGACGATCTGGCGAGGACAGTTGACGTTCGAGTCGCCGATGCTGTGGTCGCTCGGCTTCCTGGTGACGTTCCTGTTCGGCGGCCTGACCGGCGTCATCCTGGCGTCCCCGCCGATGGACTTCCAGCTGTCGGACTCCTACTTCGTCGTCGCGCACTTCCACTACGTCGTGTTCGGCACCGTGGTGTTCGCGATGTTCGCGGGCTTCTACTTCTGGTGGCCGAAGTGGACCGGCAAGATGCTGAACGACCGGCTCGGCAAGGTGCACTTCTGGCTGCTGTTCATCGGCTTCCACGGCACGTTCCTCATCCAGCACTGGCTGGGCGCCGAGGGCATGCCGCGCCGGTACGCCGACTACCCGAAGGAGTTCGAGGGGCTGAACCAGGTCTCGTCGATCTTCGCGTTCATCCTGGGCGCGTCGATGCTGCCGTTCTTCTACAACGTCTACATCACGTGGAAGAAGGGCAAGCGCGTCGAGGTCGACGACCCGTGGGGCTACGGCTCGTCGCTGGAGTGGGCCACCTCGTGCCCGCCGCCGCGGCACAACTTCAACTCGATCCCGAAGATCCGTTCCGAGCGGCCGGCGTTCGACCTGCACCACCCGCACGTGGGCGCGAAGGGCGAACTCGCCGGGGCGAAGGAGTAACCGATGCGCGTCCAGGCGTTCATGTTCTACGGTTGCGCGGTCTTCTTCCTCGCCACCGACATCGTGTACTGGCTCTGGTCGGGTGACTGGACCGGCACCACGGCGCTCGCGCTCGCGATCGGCCTCGCGGGGCTGATCGGGTTCTACATCCACTTCACCGTCCGGCGCCTCGAGCGGGCCAACGCGGGCCCGCTGTACGAGGACGACCCGCAGGGCGACATCGCCGACGCGGCCGGCGAGCTGGGCTTCTTCAGCCCGCACAGCTGGTGGCCGCTGTTCCTCGGCCTGTCGGCCGCGGCGATCGCCCTCGGCATCGTGTTCGGCTGGTGGCTGGTGATCCTCGGCGCCTGCGCGACGCTGCTGTCCGCGATCGGACTGGTGTTCGAGTACTACCGGGGTCATTTCGCCCACTGATCAGTAAAAGAACCCCAAGAGGGGCGGTATCCGCAATTTCGCGGGTACCGCCCCTTTCACATACTGGACGTCGTCCCAGCAAATGGGGCTGGCCGGACGAATCGCTCGTCCAGTTGAACGACCGGGGGGTCCACTATGCGGGTGGGTGACTCAGGACCGAGGTACCGGGGAAGGCGGGCCGCCGCCGTGGTCGCGGGCGCGGGCATGGTGGCGGGCGCCGCGGGGTGCTCCGGGCAGCAGGCGGTGGTCGGACGGGACGCGGTGCATCTCGCCGTCTCGCCGGGGAACGGCGGCGCGGCGCTGCCGCCCGACAGCCCGATCGACGTGCGGGCCTCGACCGGCAGGATCGCGAACGTGACGGTGTCCACGGCGAAGGGCTCGCCCGTGGAAGGCGACATGAACGCCGACCGGACGCAGTGGAAGTCGCGGTGGACGCTCGTCCCCGGCCAGTCCTACACGGTCGACGCGACCGCCGTGGGCAAGGACGGCAGGACGCGCACGGTCCGCAGCGGCTTCACCGTGTCCACCGTGAAGAAGAGGTTCGGGGTGAACGTCGACGCGCCCTTCAACAAGGAGACCGTCGGCGTCGGCATCCCGATCGTCATGCGCTTCGACCAGCCCGTGAAGGACCGGGCGGCGGTCGAGCGGGCCCTGGAGGTGCGCTCCGACAAGCCCGTCGAGGGCGCCTGGCACTGGTTCGGCGACCAGGAGGTCGTGTTCCGGACGAAGGAGTACTGGCCGGCGCACACCAAGGCGTCGTTCGTCGCGCACCTCAGCGGCGTGGACAACGGCAAGGGCGTGTACGGCGGCAAGGACTACGCCGTGGACTTCACCGTCGGCGACTCGCACGTCGCGACCGCGGGCGAGGACACGCACAAGATGGTCGTGAAGGTCAACGGCAGGAAGGCCAAAACGATCCCGACCAGCATGGGCCGCGGCGGGGAGGAGAAGTACACCACCACGAACGGCGTCCATCTCACCATGCAGAAGGACGACCCGGTCACCATGACCTCCGACTGGGAGGGGTGCGGCCCCGGCTGCTCCGGCTACTACAGCCTGACCGTCTACAAGGCCGTGAAGATCTCCGACAGCGGCGAGTACGTGCACAGCGCCCCGTGGTCGGTGGGGGACCAGGGCCACGACAACGTGAGCCACGGCTGCATCAACGTCAGCCCGTCCAACGCCAAGTGGTTCTACGACCTGGCGCAGCGCGGCGACGTCGTGACGGTGACCGGTACCAGCCGGCCGCTGGCCCCGGACAACGGCTGGGGCTTCTGGCAGATGGGCTGGGGCAACTGGGTGAAGGGCAGCGCCCTGAAGCGCTCGGTCTCGACGGCGCCGCACATGGACGCCGCGACCCTGTCCGCCCAGTCCGCCAACCGCACCGCCGAAAAGCCCCGCGCCGGCTCTCACAACTGACCTGACGCGTCCGCCCGCCCCCTCTCAGTGTTGGAGAGGGGGCGGGACGGTCACGTGGTGCATCCTGGACCAGTCGCGGGCCATGGCGATGCGGTCGGGGCCCGAGGGGTGGGTCATCCACAGCAGGTACTCCACCCAGTTCGGGTGCAGGTCGTTGATGTTGCGGACGGACAGTTCGTGCTGCATCGCCGTGAACGTGGAGGGGTCGCGGGTGAGGTCGAGGGCGTGCGCGTCGGCGCGGGCCTCGATGCGGCGGCTGACGAGGTTCTGGACGGGTGCGGCGACCTGCGTCCCGGCGGCGACGAGGGCGAGGACCAGCGCGATCGTGCGGGGGTCGGCGGGTCCGGTGCTCCGGGCGCCGCGGGCGGCGGGGACGTCCGGGTCGACGCCGGCGCGGCGCAGCAGCCGCGGCGACGTCGTCAGCAGGTAGAGCAGGCACAGGCCGCCGGCGACGCCGAGCCCGCCGACGAGGGTTCCCCACAGGACGTCGTTGCGCTTGGCGTGGCCGAGCTCGTGCCCGACGATCGACTCGATCTGCGGGCGCGGCGACTTCAGCAGGGTGTCGTACAGGACGATGCGGCGCGTCGAGCCGAACCCGGACACATAGGCGTTCAACGAGGTCGTCCGCCGCGACGCGTCGGCCACCAGGACGTCCTTCACCGGCACGCCGTCGCGTTTCGCCATGGTGAGCAGGTCGGTGCGCAGCTGCCCGGCGGGCAGCGAGTGGAAATTGTTGAAGACCGGCTCGACCACGACCGGGTAGATGAACGACACCGCGACGACGAGCACGAACCCGCCCGCGGCGGCACCCGTCCACCAGTAGCGCGGGAAGCGGCGGACGACCGCGTACAGCAGGAGCAGCGCGATCGTGTAGATGACCCAGGTGACGCCGAGGGACTTCAGCTGGTCGACGGCCCACGCGGGCCAGCTCTGGGTGGACAGCCCGTAGTCGCGCAGGACCGATTCGCCCCAGATGTCGAACGGCAGGCCGATCACGCGCAGCAGCGTGGTCAGCGCGACGGCCGCGACGGCCACGCGCAGGGGGCGGCGGCGGACGCGCGCCGTCGTCCAGCCGATGAAGCGGGAGCCGAGCGGCGTGAAGCCGAGGACCAGGATCACTACCAGGCCGACGATCAGCCCGGAGTAGGCGGGCGGGTTGACGGCGCCGTCGAAGGCGTTCGCGCGGGCGATCTCGTGCGGGGAGAAGTCGAGGGACGGGTCGGCCCGCACGTGCCCGCCGGGGACGTGGCCCGGCAGCGGGTTCCACGGCGTGGTGAGGCCCAGCACGGCCGCGACGCCGGCGAACAGCACGGCGGCCGCGACGGCGGCGGCCCGCCGCGGGCCCCGCATCCGCGCGCCGCCGTCGGCGGGGGCGCCGCCGTCCCGCGCGCCGCTGCTCACGGCGGCGGGGCCGGCGCCGGTCTCGCCGGGGGGTTCGGCGACCGACGGCTCGCCGCCGTCTCCCTCGCTCATCGCAGCTCCTTCTTCAGGTAGTCGCGCCACAGCGCGGCGAAGCGGTCCCCGGTGAGGCCGAGCACGGAGCGCAGCGCGGCGGCCTCGGAGGCGCTCCCGGCGGCCCGGTACAGCCGGACGAGCGTCGCCTCACCGTACCGGGCGGCGACCATCCGGCAGGCGAGCCAGGCCTCCTGGTAGGCCTGGGACAGGTGGTCGGAGGCGCCGGAGAAGTCGGCGGCGGACGGCAGCGCGGACGGCGGCCGTCCCGCGTCCACCTCGCGCCGCAGCTCGCTGGCGGCCGACCGGACGCTCACCTTGGCGTGCTTGTAGCCGACGTAGTCCGCGAAGCCCTCGATGAGCCACAGCGGGGTGGTGCGGTCGGTGGCGCCGCCGGTCGCGACGTGGGTCAGCTCGTGGGTGAGCACGACGTCGCGGCCGAGCTCGTTCAGCCGGGCGAAGGTGCCGGGGGAGACGATGACGCGGTCCTCGCCGCGGCCGCCGCCCGCCGACGGCGCGACGGTGGCGAGCGCGGCGATCTGGCCGAGGCTCTCGTCCGGTCCGGCGAGCGCGGCGGCGAGCCGCTCGTCGGCGGGGACGAGCGCGACGACCCGCTGCGCCCAGCCCTTGCCGACCACCCCGGTGACGACCGGGACGGCCGCGTCGAGGCGCTTCGCGATGCCCTCCAGCCCGCCGCCGTCGCCGACGACGAGGCTGAAGCGGCCCCGCACGACGCTCAGCGGCCCGGCGTCCCAGATCTCGGCGTCGTCGGGGTGGCCGAGGGACGAGCCGTCGCCCACGATCGTCCAGACGCCGGAGCGGGGCGCGAAGGTGAGGCGGCGGGTGCGGGCGACGTCGCCGCGGTCGAAGCCCCGCAGCCGGTAGCGGGTCTCGACGCGGACGACCGCCGCGCCGCCTTCCGCGTTGGCCGACTCGGTGCCGGAGAAGCGTTCGGTCCAGCCTTCCAGCGGCAGCTTGCGGAGGTTGTCGTAGAGCCGGGCCTGCGCGTCCTGGAACGCGGCGGGTGCCGAGGCGACCGTGGCGAGGAACGCGGTCCGGTCGCCGTTCGCGACGGCGCGCGACCGGTTGGCCAGGACCGTCCGGGCCGCCTGCGGATCGAACGGCACGGCGGGCCCGGGGGTGCGGGCGGCGGCGGCGCGGGAGGCGCCGCCGGACCGCGTGCCGAGGACGCCGGCGCCG
>NZ_BAAAMR010000147.1:5547-20326 GCF_039529375.1 Actinomadura napierensis | reverse complement strand
GCCGCGGGGACGGCCGCCGCGCGTCCGCGGGCGGCGAAGTCGTCGGCCCGTCCCACCTCGCGGGGCTTGATCACCACGATCAGCCGGGTCGCCAGCGCGATGAGCACGCCGACGACGCTGATCACGTAGCTGAGCACCACCCAGTTCGCCGCGAGCCGGCCGGCGGTCAGGCCGTGCAGGATCGCGATCGGCCAGGAGATGTAGGCGACGGCGTGCATCGACCGCCACACCCACGGGCGGGCGCGCGAGACGAACCGGATCCGCAGGATCCCGGTGATCACGATCAGCACCATCAGCTCGAACGCGACGGTGCCGAGGCCCACCGCGTCCGGCGTCGGCACCACGATCTGCGCGGGCGTCGCGAGGCCGCCGAGCACCTTCACCGCGATGTGCGCGACGACCATCACCGACGCGACGACCGCGCACGCGCGGTGCGCCCCCTGCGCCAGCACCCGGTGCCGGATCTTCAGGATCAGCCGCTCGGTGGCCAGCAGCCCGGTCATCACCGCGCCGGTCAGCGCGAGCAGCGTGAAGACGCCCGCGTAGAAGGAGAGGAAGTACTGCGCCTGCGCCGCCGCGACGGCGCCCGGCGGGGTCGCGGCGCCGGCCAGCACCAGCACCGCGCCGGCGAGCACGGCTCGCAGCGCCCACGCGGGCACCACGGGATCGTCACTGTTGCGTGTTCGCACCGCTCGGACTCCTGTTCTGGGTAGCGGACGGCGACGGGTCGCCGTCCGGTCCTGCGCCGCCGCCCGGCTCGTCGCCGGGAAGCGGCGATGACGGTGATGACGGCGGGGCGTCCGCCGCGGGGACCGCGCCGAGATTGGCCAGCAGCCCCCCGGGAAGCACTTGCAGGGCACCGCGCTCGGCGTAGCCGAGCAGCGGCTTCGCGCGCTCGCTGAAGGTCCAGCCGCCGACGACGGCGCCGTCCAGCGGGACGGGCCCGGCGCCGCGGCGCAGGTCGAAGCGGACCTCGGCGCGGGCGGCGGGCGCGCCGCCGCAGGCGCCGGCGGTGCCGGTCCGGCCGAGCGCGTCGCCGCGTCCGACCACGCTGCCCTCGCGCAGCCGGGTCGCCGAGGTCACCCGGTCATAGGTGGTGGCCACGCCGTCGGCGTGCACGACCATCAGCAGCGTTGGCCCGGAGCCGGAACCGCAGAACCGGTAGAGCCGGCCCGCGCCGGACGCCTGGACGCGCCCGTCGCCGCCTGCGAACGCCAGCGCCGACAGCGGCCGCTGCGCCGATCCGGGATCGGCGGTCAGCATCGTCCAGGCCGTGCCGGTCTTCCACGGCAGCATCAGCGCGGCGCCGCCGCGGGTTCCGTTGACCTCGGCGGCGGCCTGCTCGGCCGTCAGCGCGCCGTAGCGGCGCAGGACGCGCGCCTCCGCGGCCGACATCACGTTCGCCGGCATCGCGCCGAGCAGGGTGCCGAAGGCGCCGGCGCCCGACAGCCCGACCCGCCAGGAGCGGCCCGTCCAGCGGGCCGCGAAGAACGCGATCTCGGGGTCGGCGTCGCTGCTCGCCGGCACGGGGATGGCGGTGGTGCCGAACACCCACGTCCCGTCGTCGCTGGTGCGCGACGCCACGACGACCGGCGGCCGGGACGGCGCGGCGCCGTAGGCCTGCCGGGCGGCGGCGCCCCGCTGGGCGAGGGTCGCCTTGCGCACCTGCGCGGTCAGCGCCCGCGTGTCCGGACGCACCGGGGCCGCCGGCGCGCCCGACGCCCCGGGCCGCTGGCGGGGGCGCTGCGGCGTGCCGGGCGCCGCGGTGCCGTGCTTCTTGGAGTCCCGCGCGCCCTTGCCGGACGCGGCCGACTCGGTGGTGCCGATCGGGCGCCCGTCCAGCAGCGTCCGCTCGACGATGCCCAGCAGCGGCAGGCCGACGACGGCCGACAGGATGATCGCGCCGACGCCCACCCGGTCGGCGGGCAGGCGCGGCCCGCGCGGCCGCGCCCTCGGTCCGGGACGGGGCCGCGTCGGGGGCCGCCGGCCGGACGTGCGGCCGGGGTCGCGGGGCCGGGGTGCGGGGGGCGGTTCCAGCCGGGACGCCGACCGCGGGGCCGGCTGCCGTGCCCGTCCCCGGCGCGTCCGGCCCTTCTCGCGGCGCCGCACGTCGCGGCGCGTCGGTTCACGCCGCCGCCGGCGGCGGCCCCGCTCGTCCCAGCCGGGCTGCTCCGACCACCATGATCCTTCGGGCCACCGCGGCTCCTCCGACCAGCGGCCGCGCTGGGGCCGGGCCGCGGGCGGGAGATGCTCGGATGCCCGCGCCCACGGTGAAGCATGCGTGCTGGTCCGGGACGCATGCCCGTCGTCACGTCGCGCCATGCCCTCTCCTGTGGAGGAGGCGGAGGGCAGGCGAACGCCGCTTCGGCTCGATGCCGTCCGGGCGCTGGGCCCGGGCGGCGGTTCCGCTGAGACATGGGTGGCGCGGCGTACGGAGCCCGCTCGCTCCTACCGCGCCTCACGACCGGATTCTCGCGAATCCCGCCGATCAGTCACGGAGCATACGCCCCATTGGCCCTTCAGATGAGAGTTGGTGACAAAAAACCGTTCCGGCCGTATGCCAGGCCGTTTCGCTCATCGTTGGAGTACGCATGAAGGGCGCCGCGCGTTCGACCGTTCCGAACGGTTCCCGCGGCCGGTCAGCGGAGGAATTCGGCGGCCAGCGGCGCGGCCACCTTGGGGCCCGAGCCGCCGGCCTGGACGAACACCGAGAACGCCAGGTCACCGCGGTACCCGATGAACCAGGCGTGCGACGACCCGTCGTTCTGGTACTCCGCCGTCCCCGTCTTGCCGGCGGTGCCGCCCGGCAGCCCGGCGCCCGCCGCGGTGCCGCCGGTCACCACCGCCCGCATCATCGAGCGCAGTGCGGCGGCCCCGGGGATCGGACGCGGGGCGGGCACGGCTCCGCCGCCCTCGCGGACCAGCGTGGCCGGCACCAGCCGCGGCGGCCGCCACGACCCGTCCGCGACCGCCGCCGCGACGCTCGCCATCAGCAGCGGCGTCGCCTGGACGCGGCCCTGCCCGATCGACGCCTCCGCCAGCTCGGCGCCGCCGCCCGGGTCCGGGAAGCTCCCCTCCGCCATCTGCACCCCGGGCGAGAAACCCGCCCCGAACCCGAACCTGCGGGCGCTCGCCGCGAGCTTGCCCGCACCCAGGCCCTCGACCCCGAGGCGCGCGAACGTGGTGTTGCAGGACGCGGCGAACGCGCCGCTCAGCGTGGTGCGACCCAGCTCGTGGCCATCGTCGTTGTGGATCGTCCGCTGCGCGGTGACGACGGACGCGGGGCAGTCGGCGGGCGTGCCGGGACCGGCCCCGTCCGCGATCAGCGCACCCGCGGTGACCACCTTGAACGTGGAGCCGGGCGGGTAGAGGCCGACGAACGCGCCGAGGCCGCCGAGGCCGTCCGCCACCGCCAGGATCTCGCCGGTGGACGGCCGGACCGCGACGATCGAGGCGGCCCCGGGCGCGCCGTCGAGGGCCTTCTCGGCGTCCGCCTGCAGGTGCCGGTCCAGCGTCGTGCGGATCTTCTTGCCCGGCTTGTGGTCCAGCACCTTCACCCGCTGCGGCGGGCCGCCGTTGTCGCGCAGCTCGATGACCCACGCCTCCTCGTCGTAGCCCTCCGGCGTCAGCCCGTCGACGAGGTCCGTCAGGTAGGGCGCGAGGATCCCGGTGTCGGGAAGCGCCTTGCCGTCGCGCGCGACGAGCGTGACCGCGGGCAGCCTCACCTGGCTGAGCTTCCACTCGCCCCTGCCCTTCAGCCCGGGGTAGAGCGTCGCGGGCGTCCACAGCACCCGCCACCGCCCGTCCACGAGCCCGAGGCGCAGCACCGCCCGGAACGACCAGTCGCCGTGCCCGACGAGCGACCGGGTGACGGTGAAGTCGGCGTGCGCCGCCCGGGGCCCCGAGCGCACGACCGGACGCGGCTCGACGATGATCGAGGAGACCGTCAGCCCGCGCGACAGCGCCCGGTACTGGTCGGCGAAGTCGCCGGGCGGGTCGGCGACCAGGTCGCGCATCCGGTCCAGGGACCCCTTCCGCCAGGCCGCGAAGAAGCCCGCCGCGACCTTCTCCGGCGTCCCCGGCCCGCCCCCGCCGCGCAGTCCCCAGGCCGCGACGATCCCCCCGCCCAGGGCCACCGCCACCAGCACCGCCAGCACGGCGACACTCCGTGATCGCATGCGCGCTCCCTCTCCCGCCCACCCCCGAATGAAGATCATTCCAGCGTCCGCCTCATATGCATATGAGGTTGAACGCACCCTTTAAGGCCGAACCTGGCCGACGAAATTAGCAACGACTAATCCGCCCCTTAAGTCCGCTTTAACGGGGGTGTCGGGGGTTGGGCGGGGGCCTAGCGTCGGGGGTGTCGGTGGTCGTGGACGCGCAGTGGCAGGAGGTGTCCCGCAAATGACGGATGGAACGATTCCTCCGGGCATGGGCGGACGCGCCCGCCCGGCGGCCGGCCGCCGGTCCGGGGCCGTGCCCCGGGACTCCCGTCCACGCGGCACCGGTCCGGCCCCGCAGGCCGGTCCTTCGCGGCGCGCCCGTCCCCAGGTCCTCCCCCACCGGGCGCAGGACCGGCCGGCGCCGGACCGCACCCGCCCCACCTCGGCAGGGGGCGTGCGCGTGGAACTGGTCTCCGGGAGCCCGGCACGGCCCCTCTCCTACCCGCCGGTCCCGCGGCACGGACGCCCCGCCTACGGCGCGGGGGCGGGGTTCCGTCCCGGGACCGGCCGGGCTAGTGGGTCCAGGGGAGGCGGACGCCTTCCAGTTCCGGGTCGTCCAGGAGCGCCTGGATGAGCGCGGTCGGCCCGACGACCTTCGTGCCCCACAGGTCCCAGTCGCAGTACACGACCCATGAGCGGTCCTCCGCCCACAGGTCGGACGGGCAGCTCGCCATCGCCGGGTGGTCGTAGAGCCGGGCCGCGTCGCCCAGCCGCCCCGCCAGCACGGTCTCGTCGTCCCAGTCGGCGGTGACCAGCGGGCAGTAGTACGCCAGGCAGCGGGTCGCGGCGCCGCCCGGGCTGTGCCGCAGCAGCACCCCGACCAGCCGGTACCAGCTCTCCCGGTCCAGGCAGCCCTCCGCGGGCGGCCGGATGGCGGCCGACCAGCTTCCCGCCGGATGCCCCTGGCGCAGGCAGCGGTTGCCGGGCAGCTCCCCCTCCGGGACGGCGGGCTCGCCGAAGCCGCGCGCCAGCTCCCGCCAGCGCAGCCGCCGCCAGCCCGTGCCGGGATCGCCGCTGCGGCCGAGCCCGGTGCCCGTGACGATCGCGCCCTCCAGCAGGTCACCGACGTCGCCGGACGGGTCCGCGGCCGGGTCGGGCGGCGGCTCGACCAGCCCCGCGCCGAGCATCGACTGGTGGACGTCGTCGTGCGTCGTGGTGACCAGGCCCTCCTCCCAGGCGTACATCGCGTGCAGGAGCCACGCGGAGTCCGGATTGGGGGGCGGCTCGAAACCCGAGTAGCAATGGTCGGGGTCCAGGTCGTGGAGCCACCGCGCGGCCTCCCCGGGAACCCGGGACCACGCGCCCTCGATGTCCGCGTTCTCCATAACCGGCATCCTGTCACCCGGGAGGCGGGCCGCGATACGCGGACGCCGTCTACTCCTGGCCGCGCCCGCGGGTCCACAGTCGTGACCGCCGCGCCACATCGGGCGGCGGCACGGGTCAGGCGCTCAGCAGGGCGTCCAGGCGCGCCGCTTGGACGTCCCAGCGCCATTCCCGCTCCACCCACGCGCGGCCCGCGCGGCCCATTGCGCGGGCCCGCTCGGGGTCGGCGAGCAGCCCGGCGACCGCGCCGGCGACGCGCGGGACCGACCGGCCCGGCACCACCACGCCGGTCTCGCCGTCCAGGACGGCGTCCGGCGCGCCGCCGGAATCGCCCGCGACGACGGGCAGGCCGGTCGCCGACGCCTCCAGGTAGACGATGCCGAGGCCCTCGACGTCCAGTCCGCGGCGGCGCGTCCGGCAGGGCATCGCGAACACGTCGCCCGCGTCATAGTGCGCGGGCAGCTCCGCCCAGGGGACGCTCCCGGTGAACACCACCGAGCCTGCCACCCCCTCGGACGCCGCGAGCCGCTCCAGCTCCGCGCGGTACGGGCCGCCGCCGACGAGCAGCAGCGCCGCGTCCGGGACCTTCGCCAGGACGCGCGGCCACGCGCGGATCAGCGCGTCCTGCCCCTTGCGCGGCACCAGCCGGGACACGCACACCGCCACCGGACGGTCCGCCAGGCCGTGCCGCGCCCTGATCTCCGCGCCGCCCGCGCCCGCGCGGAACAGCGTCTCGTCGACGCCGGGGGCGAGCCGGGCCATCCGCGCCGCCGCGGCCGGGGACAGCGCCCGCGCCATCCGGGACCGGGTGTACTCGCCCAGGTAGGTGAGCGTGTCCACGCCGTCGCCGATGCGGCCGAGCAGCGACCGCGCGACCGGCAGCGCCGCCCAGCCCGCCTCGTGCCCGTGCGTGATCCCGACGATCCGCCGGGCCCCGCGCCGCCGCAGCGCCGGGGCGAGCAGACCCAGCGGGGCCGCCGCGCCGAACACCACCGAGTCGCAGCGCTCGGCGCGCAGCAGCGCCGACGCGCGGCGCAGCACGCCCGGCTCCGGCAGCATCAGCGAGCCGGGGTGCCGGACGACCGGGAACGGCTGCTCCGCGTCGAACGCCGCGGCCCCCTTCCACGCCGGCGCGTACACCACCACCGAGCCGGGCGGGCGCCGGACCGCGAGGCCGTGCACGAACGCCTGGATGCCGCCGGGACGGGGCGGGAAGTCGTTGGTCACCACCAGGGTCTTGGTCATCGCCCAGCAAGGATACGGACGCCGTTCCGCCCGCGAGCAGGCGGAACACCGGCGAACACTGCCCACACGCGAAGGGGCCCGGCACCGCCGTGCGGTGCCGGGCCCTCCGGATCGGGTCGGTGATCAGTGGCTGATCTCGTGCGACTCCTTGCCGCCCTCGATCTCGGCGTGCTCGCCGTGCCCGTGCTCGTGCTCCTCGACGGGGATGTCGTCGAAGGTCCAGGCCCGGTTCAGCCGCGACCGCAGGTGCCCGAGCGGGCCCTTGGCGGCCGGGATGCCGTTGGCGTCGCGCGCCGGCGGCTCCGGACGGCTGTTCTCCTTGGACAGCAGCACGGCCTTCTGCTCCTCGCGGGCCGGCTCGTGCCGCTCGGAGAACCGCCCGTCCGGCGACATCAGGATGACGCCGCTCTCGACGCCGTGCCCGACGATGTCGGCGTCCTTGCGCTGCAGCCCCAGGCAGATCCGCTTGGTGATGACGAACGCCAGGAACGGCCCGACGAAGAACGTCACCCGGAAGAACCAGGTCGTCGCGTACAGCGAGATGTCGAACTTGTCGGCCAGCACGTCGTTGCCGCCGGCCAGCCACAGCAGGCCGTAGAAGGCGACCGCGGCCACGCCGGTGGCGGTGCGGACCGGGGCGTTGCGCGGCCGGGTGTTCACGTGGTGGTGCCGCTTGTCGCCGGTCACCCACTGCTCGATGAACGGCCAGGCCATCGCGCCGCCGAACACGATGCCGAGCGGCACCAGCGCCGGTATCAGCACGTTGAAGCTGACCGTGTGGCCCCAGGCGCTGACCTCCCAGTTCGGCATGATGCGCAGCGCCCCCTCGAGGACGCCCATGTACCAGTCCGGCTGGGAGCCCGCCGAGATGGCGCCCGGATCGTAGGGCCCGAACAACCAGATCGGGTTGATCTGCGCGAACGCGCCGAGCAGCGCGATGACGCCGAAGGTGAACAGGAAGTAGGCGCCCGTCTTGGCCATGAAGACCGGGTAGAACGGGTAGCCGTACACCTGGCGCTCGGTCTGGTTCTTCACCGGCATCGCGGTGTGCTTCTGCACCCACATGATCATCATGTGCGCGGTGACCAGGCCCAGCAGCAGCCCCGGGATCAGCAGGATGTGCAGCATGTAGAGCCGCGGCACGATGTCCTGGCCGGGGAACTCCCCGCCGAACAGGAACATGTAGCCGTACGTGCCGACCAGCGGGATCGCCTCGAGCACGCCCTGGGTGATGCGCAGGCCCGTGCCGGACAGCAGGTCGTCCGGCAGCGAGTACCCGAACAGGCCCTCCAGCATGCCGAGGATGAACATGTTGATGCCGATGAGGTAGTTCAGCTCACGCGGCCTGCGGTAGGCGCCGGTGAAGAACACCCGCAGCATGTGCGCCAGGATCGACGCCATGAACAGCAGCGCCGCCCAGTGGTGGATCTGCCGCATGAGCAGGCCGCCGCGCACGTCGAAGCTGATCTTCAGCGTGGAGGCGTACGCCTCCGACATCTCCACGCCCCTGAGGTGCGTGTACGAGCCGTTGTAGACGACCTCGTTCATGCTGGGCTTGAACCAGAGCGTCAGGAACGTCCCGGTCAGCAGCAGGATGATGAACGAGTACAGGGCGATCTCGCCCAGCATGAAGGACCAGTGGTCCGGAAAGACCTTCTTCATGTTGCGCTTGAAGAAGGTGGTGGAACCCAGCCGGTCGTCGATGAAGTTCAGCGGCCCCTCGACCGCCTTCGGAGCGGACACCGCCGGTGTCGCTGACGCCTCGCTCATCCGCGCTCCCAGAAGCTCGGGCCGATCGGCTCGTGATAGTCGCTCGTCGCGACGATGTAGCCGTCCTCGACCGACAGCGGCAGCTGCGGCAGCGGACGGGCCGCCGGGCCGAACACGACCTTGGCCGCGTCGGTCGCGTCGAACGTCGACTGGTGGCACGGGCACAGGATGTGGTGCGTGGTCTGCTCGTACAGCGCGGCCGGGCAGCCGACGTGCGTGCAGACCTTCGAGTACGCCACGATCCCGTTGATGTGCCAGTTCTCGCGTCCCTTGGCGGGCTTGAACTCGTCCTCGGGGACGTTGATGAGGATCGTGACGGCCTTGGCGTTCTGCGTGAGGACCTGGTCCTCGGGGACGTCCTCCTCGATGCCCTCGGGCAGGACGGTGATCATCCCGCCGGGCGAGGAGAAGTCGCTGACCCGCAGCGGCTTGTTGGTGCCGTCCACCACGAGGCGGACGCCCTTCTTGCCCTGCGCCTGCGCCTTCTTGACCGCGTCGCCCCAGTGCGTGGAGCGCAGCTTCTTCTCCGGCAGCGGGCCGAGGTCGCGCAGCAGCACCAGCGGCGCGAGGCCGAGCGGCGCGGCGGCCAGCAGCAGCGTGCGGCGCAGCAGCGGGCGCTTGGTCAGCCCGCTGTCGGACGCGCCCTCCAGGAAGTCCTTCGTGAAGGCCGCGCGGGTCTCCTCGTCGGCCTGCAGGTTGTGCCGCTCCTGGACGATCGGCTTGCTGGTCATGAGCCGGCGCACCCAGATGGTGACGCCCGCGGCCAGCGCCAGGAACGACAGCGCCATCAGGCCGCCGAGCCAGAAGTTCGACTCCTGGGCCCGGTCCACGCCGTGCATGCCGCCGTGGCGGCCGCTCCAGCCGATGTAGTACGCGATGAAGGCCACGCTGGCGGCGAACGCCAGGAGGAAGAACGTCGCGACGACGCGCTCGGCGCGCTTGGCCGACGCCTCGTCCAGCTCCTCCCCGACGCCCGCGGGCGCCGAGATGTCGTCCTGCGCGAGCAGGGTCCTGTCCCTCGCCGGTGACGGCGTGCCGATCACGCGCCCCTGCGCGCCGCCCTCGCGCGGCTCCTTCGAGCCCGCGGTGTCCTTGTTGTCGTCGCTCATGACTTCTTCAGCTTCTTCGGCTTCTTCGCGGTGATCCACATCGCCGCCATCACCAGCAGGCCGAGGCCGACCAACCAGCCGACCAGGCCCTCCGACACCGGGCCGATGCGGCCGAGGCCGTTACCGCCGGGGTTGACCTGCTCGCGGGTCTGCACGAGGTAGGAGATGATCGCCTGCTTGTCCTGCGGGGTGAGCGTGGTGTCGTTGAACACCGGCATCGCCTGCGGACCGGTCAGCATCGCCTCGTACATCTGGGTGGGCGTGACGTCGCTGTTGGACAGCGGCGGGGCGTACTTCCCGCCGGTCAGCGCGCCGCCCTGCCCGGTGAAGTTGTGGCACTGCGCGCAGTTGGTGCGGAACAGCTTGCCGCCGAGCGCCACGTCGCCCTTGCTCGGGTCGGTCTCCGACTTGGACGGGACGGCCGGGCCGCCGCCCAGCGAGGCGATGTAGGCGCGCAGGTCGGCGAGGTTCTTCTCGGCCTGCGCCTTCTGCTCCTCGGCCGCCTTGCGCTTGGCCGGGTCCTCGTAGTCGGTCTTGATCTCGGTGTTGAAGGCGGGGATCGGCGTCTTGCGCGGGAACTGCGCACCAGGGCTCATCGCGGGCATGCGGCCCGTGCTGACCTGGAAGTCGACGCTGGCCGCCCCCACCCCGAGCAGGCTCGGTGCGATGGCCTTGCCCTTGGCGTCCTTGGTGCCCTCGGCGTTCAGCCCGTGGCAGCTGGCGCAGTTCTTGTCGAACAGCTGCTGGCCGTTCTTCAGGTCCTGCGCCGCCTGGGCCGTGCCCTCCGCCTCGGCGCGTCCAGTCTGCGGCGAGAAGCCGGCGTAGATGACGCCGATCGCCGCCAGGGCCGCCAGCACGACGGCGTAGCCCGCCCAGGGGCGCCGTCGCCATGCGGTGATCCTTCTCACGGAAATCCCCGTTCGGGTCATGTCTGGTTGGTCAGCGGGTCAGTGGTCGAGCAGGTAGACGACCGAGAACAGGCCGATCCACACCACGTCGACGAAGTGCCAGTAATAGGACACGACGATCGCGCTCGTCGCCTGCTCGTGCGTCCATCGCTTCGCGGCGAACGTCCGGCCGAGAACGAACAGGAACGCGACCAGGCCGCCACAGACGTGCAGACCGTGGAAACCGGTGGCCAGGTAGAAGACCGAGCCGTAGGCCGACGAGGAGAGCGTGAGCCCGTCCTTGGTGACCAGGCTGTAGTACTCGTACGCCTGGCCCGCCACGAAGTAGAGCCCCATCAGGAAGGACAGGACGTACCACTCGCGCAGTCCCCAGCGGCGGAAGTTCAGCAGGCCGCCGTCGCGGCCGACCTTGCCGGCCTCGGCCTTGAACACTCCCCACTGGCAGGTCACCGACGACAGCACCAGCACGGTCGTGTTGGCCGTCGACAATGGCAGGTTCAGCGGTGCGCCCGGCCAGGCGTCGTGCCCGGACTGGCCGATCGTCACAGAGCGGATCGTGAAGAACATCGCGAACAGCGCCGCGAAGAACATCAGCTCGGACGACAGCCAAACGATCGTCCCCACGCTGACCAGATTGGGACGGTTCGCCCGTGCGTGAGGTGTTGTCTCTATCGCGGATGCTGTCACGGGCAGCATTATTGCGCCCCTATCCAGTGACTGACGCATGACCCCCCTCGTTGGGTTCCCGAGCGTGTCTCCGCGCGCGCGTCCGGCCTTGCCGATCTCCACCTGCACCTGGCGTTCCGGGCCGTGAATCAGGGCCTGGATCTCGTGCGCGCGAGGCCGAACCGGTAGCCTTCGGTGCATGAGCACCGCCCCGGAGAGCCCGATGAAGGTTCTCGTCTACAGCGACGACGCGAGCACCCGCGCACAGATCCGGATGGCGATCGGGCGCCGCCCCGCCGCCGACCTCCCGCAGGTGGAGTTCGTCGAGCGCGCGACCCAGCCCGCCGTGGTGGCACGGCTCGACGAGGGCGGCATCGACGTCCTGGTCGTGGACGGCGAGGCGCAGCCCGCGGGCGGTCTCGGCGTGTGCCGGCAGGCGAAGGACGAGGTGTACGACTGCCCGCCGGTGCTGGCGATCATCGGGCGGCGCGACGACGGCTGGCTGGCGACCTGGTCGCGCGCCGACGCCGTGGTGAGCCTGCCGCTCGACCCGATGGCCCTGGCCAAGGAGCTCGCGGGCCTCATGCGCCGGCGCATGGAGAACCGCCTTCCGGCCCTGTAACACCGATTCGCCGGGGAGGCTCTGCCCGTTTCGGCGCCGGGGCGCCGCCCCGGTCCGCCACCCCGGCCGGGACGGGACGAGCCCGGCGCTCCCCGGGTCCCGCCGCACCCTGGGGAGAAGATGGACGCCCGCACGAACTGGCCCGCACTGATCAACGCGCTGCTCGACGGCGACTCGCTGACCAGCGAGGAGACGGCGTGGGCGATGAACCGCATCATGGCCGGCGACGCCACCGACGTGCAGATCGCCGGCTTCGCGGTCGCGATGCGCGCCAAGGGCGAGACCGTCGCCGAGGTCTCCGGCCTCGCCGACGGCATGATGGACAACGCCACCCCGGTGACGGTGCCGGGCCGCATCGCCGACCTCGTCGGCACCGGCGGCGACCGCGCCCACACGGTGAACATCTCCACGATGGCCGCGGTGGTGGCCGCGGCGGCGGGCGTGCGGGTCGTCAAGCACGGCAACCGGGCCGCCTCGTCGTCCTGCGGCGCCGCCGACCTGCTGGAGCACCTCGGCGTCGCCATCGACCTCGGCCCGGACGAGGTCGCGCGGGTCGCCGCGGAGACCGGCATCACCTTCTGCTTCGCGCCGCGGTTCCACCCGGCGCTGCGGCACGCCTCGCGCACCCGCAGCGAGCTGGGCACGCCGACGGTGTTCAACTTCCTCGGCCCGCTGACGAACCCCGCGCGGCCGGGGGCGCAGGCGGTCGGGGTGTTCCATCCGCGGATGGCGGGCGTGATCGCGGGCGTGTTCGCCGCGCGGGGCTGCTCGTCGCTGGTGTTCCGCGGCGACGACGGCCTGGACGAGCTGACCACCACCGGCACCTCGACGGTGTGGGTGGTGCGCGACGGGACCGCGACGCAGACGACGTTCGACCCGTCCGACCTCGGCATCCCGCCGGCCCTCCCGGAGGACCTGCGCGGCGCCGACGCGGCGTTCAACGCGCGGGTGGCGCGGGAGACCTTCGCCGGCCGCGAGGGCGCCGTCCGCGACATGGTCCTGCTGAACGCCGCCGCGCTCATCACCGCCTACGAGGGCGCGCCGGCCGCCGACGAGCTCACCCCGACGCTGGCCGCCGCCCGCGACCGCGCCGCCGAGGCCGTCGACTCCGGCGCCGCCGACACCCTCCTCGACCGCTGGATCGAAGCCTCCCAAGCGCAGCGCTAGCCCCGGGGGGCCCTGGGCGGGTCAGGCGACGCTGCGAGCGCCACTGGAGAGGCGTTGGGCGATCCAGATCGGGATGATCGACAGGACGATCAGCGAGGCGGCCAGGACGTTGACGACCGGGGCCTGGTTGGGGCGGAACAGGTTGTCGAAGATCCAGATCGGCAGCGTCTGCGAGCCGGGCCCGGCGGTGAACGTGGTCACGATGATCTCGTCGAAGGACAGCGCGAACGACAGGAGCCCGCCGGCGAGCAGCGCCGAGCGCAGGTTCGGGAGCGTGACGTACCAGAACGTCTGGAAGGTGTCGGCGCCGAGGTCGGCGGAGGCCTCCTCCAGGCTGGTGCCGGTGCGGCGCAGCCGGGCCAGCACGTTGTTGTAGATGGTGACGACGCAGAACGTGGCGTGCCCAACGATGACGGTGAACAGGCCGAGGCCGATGCCGAGCGGCTCCAGGACGACCTGGAAGGCGTTGCTGAGCGCGATGCCGGTGACGATGCCGGGCAGCGCGATCGGCAGCACCACGACCAGCGACACCGTCTCGCGGCCGAAGAAGCGGTAGCGGGCGACGGCGAACGCCGCCATGGTGCCGAGGACCATGGCGGCGGCGGTGGCGCCCACGCCGGCCTTCACGCTCGTCCAGACGGCCTGCCGGGCGCCCTCGTTGTCGAGGGCGTGCGCCCACCAGCGTCCGGTGAGGTCGGTCGGCGGCCAGCCGAACGCCTTGTCGGCGTTGACGGAGTTGACCAGCACGACGAGCAGCGGCACGTAGACGACCGCGAGCCCGAGGATCATCACGAGGCGCAGGACGGCCCGCGCGGCGGGCGAGAGGGTCATCACAGCTCCCTGAGGGCGCCGGTGCGGCGGGCCGCGGCCAGGTAGACCAGCATGACCACGACCGGGACCGTGGCGACGGCGGCGGCGAACGGCAGGTTGTTGGCGGCGCCGATGTTGTCGTAGACGACGTTGCCGAGCAGCTGGCTCCGGCCGCCGACGATCTTGACGGTGATGTAGTCGCCGAGCGACAGCGAGAAGGTGAAGATCGACCCGGCGACCAGCGACGGGAACACCATCGGCAGCATCACCGAGCGGAACGTGCGCCACGGGCGGGCGCCGAGGTCGCCGGAGGCGTCCAGCAGCGAGTCCGGCAGCCGCTCCAGGCCCGTGTAGACGGGCAGGATCATGTAGGGCAGCCACAGGTAGGCCAGGACGATGATCGTGGCCGTGAGGCCGAATCCGGGCCCGGACAGCCCGAACGGCTTGAGCACCTCGTCGATCAGCCCGCCCTGCGACAGCATCACCCTCCACGCGTACGCCTTGACGAGATAGGCCGCCCACAGCGGCGCCAGGATCGCGATGACGAGGTACGGCCGGTACCGGGGCCTCGCGACCTTCGCCATGTACAGCGCCATGGGGAAGCCGATGGCGGTGTCGATGACGGTGACGGCCGCCGCGACGCCGAGGCTGCGCAGCGCGATCGTCCGGTAGACGGGCTCGTCCCACATGTCCTGGAAGTTGGCCAGGGTGAACTGCCGGACGACCTCGCCGGTGAAGGTGTCGGTGGACCAGAACGCGGTGAGGAAGATCGCGGCCAGCGCGCCGAGGTAGGCCACCACCAGCCAGGCCAGCGGCGCCGACAGCAGCAGCGACAGCCGCAGCCACGGCCGGCGGTGCAGCAGCGCCGCCGCCCGCCGCCGGGGACCCGGCGCCGGGCGGGCGGCGGCCTCGACGGCGGCGGCCCCCGCCGGCGAG
>NZ_BAAAMR010000147.1:0-5537 GCF_039529375.1 Actinomadura napierensis | reverse complement strand
GACGCGGCGCGTGCGGGCCGTCTGCCTCGCCGGCGGTGGACGCCGCCGGGGACGCGGTCATCCCTTGATCGCCGTCCATGCCTGCGTCCACTTGGAGTAGTCGACGCACTTGACGTCCTTGCGGCCGTCGAGGCACTGCGCGATCGGGGTCGTCCAGAAGCGGATCTTGGAGAAGTAGTTCTCGTCGGTGGCGTGGAAGGTGTCGCAGAACTTCTTGTCCGACGTCTCCTGGCAGGCCTTGGCGTTCGCCGGGGCCTCACCGAACCACTCGGCGACCTGCGCGTTCGCCTTCGGCGACACGATGTAGTTCATCCACTGGTAGGCGCAGTCCGGGTGCTGGGCCTTCGCGCCCACCATCCAGGTGTCCGACCAGCCGGTCGAGCCCTCCTTCGGCACGATCGCCTCCACCGGCGCCTTCGCCGCCTCCACGTAGTTCGTGATGACCTGCCAGGTCGTGCCGAGCACCGTGTCGCCGCTCTTGAACGACTGGACCGCCTTGGTGTAGTCGGACCAGTACTCGCCGACCAGGCCGCGCTGCGTCTTCAGCAGCGCCACCGCCGCGTCGAACTGCTTCTGGTCGAGCGCGTACGGGTTCTTGATGCCGAGCTCGGGGCGGGCCGACATCAGGTACAGCGCCGCGTCCGCGATGTAGATCGGCGAGTCGTAGGCGGTGATCTTGCCCTTGTACGGGGAGTTCTGGTCGAACACCGCACCCCACGAGTCCGGCGCCTGCTTCACCTTGTCGGTGCGCCACATCAGCAGGTTGGCGCCGCGGCCGTGCGGGATGCCGTAGGCCTTGCCGTTCACCGAGTTCCACGGCTTGTTCTTCAGGCCGGCGAAGATGTCGGCGTAGTTCGGCACCAGCGCGGTGTTGACCGGCGCGACGGTGCCGGACGCGATGAGCCGCAGCGACGCGTCACCGGACGCCGACACCGCGTCGTACTGCCCGGTCTTCATCAGCGCGACCATCTCGTCGGACGTGCCGGCGATCTTGGTGTTGACCTTGCAGCCGGTCTGCTTCTCGAACGGGTGGACCCAGTCGACCGACTTGTCGTTGGAGCCGTCCTCGGCGTACCCGGCCCAGGCGACCAGGTTGACCTGGCCCTCGCCCTTGCCGAGCGACTTCTGCATCGGGACGTCCGGCACCCGGAAGCCGCCCTGCCCGGCGCCGGTCGCCTTGTCTCCCGATTCGCCGCCGCAGCCGGCGGCGGTCAGTCCGATCGCCAGCGCCGCCGCGGCGGCGAGCGCCATGCGCGTGGACCACATGAGGAACTCCTCTTTAGTTGGGGGTTTTCGCGGGGGTCTCAGTGCTGGGTGCGGCGCCGGCGACCCGGAACTCGTGCGCCTCCTGCCAGCCGACGCGGACGCGGGCGCCGCGGTGGCGGGTCACCTCCATCGAGGACGCCGCGAGGTTCTGCTGGAGCGCCACGACCCGGTCGCCCGACTCCAGGTCCACCACGAACCTCGTGACGGCGCCGGCGTAGACGACCTCGGCGACCGTGCCCTCGGCGTGCCGGTCCCCCGCCGGCCCGCCCGCCTCGCTCGGCCCGCTCGTCTCGCCGCCCAGCGCGGTGCCGTCCTCGCCGTCGCCGCCGAGGATCCGGACGTGCAGCTTCTCCGGCCGCACGCACACGTCCCCGACGCGGTTGGTGGTGCCGACGAAGCCGGCCACGAACTCGGTCGCCGGGTGCTCGTACACCTCGGCGGGCGTGCCGACCTGCTGGACGCGGCCGCCGTCCAGGACCGCGATCCGGTCGCTGAGGGTCAGCGCCTCCTCCTGGTCGTGGGTGACGAACACGAAGGTGATGCCGGCGCGCCGCTGGATCGTCTTCAGCTCGACCTGCATCTCCTCGCGCAGCTTCAGGTCGAGGGCGCCGAGCGGCTCGTCCAGCAGCAGCACCTTCGGCTCGTTCACCAGCGCGCGGGCCAGCGCGACCCGCTGCCGCTGCCCGCCCGACAGCTCGGCGGGACGGCGCGCCTCGAACCCGTCGAGGCGGACGCTGTGCAGCGCCTCAAGCGCCCGCTCGCGGCGCTTGGCCTTCCCCACCTTGCGCACCTTCAGCCCGTACTCGACGTTGCGGAGCACGTCCAGGTGCGGGAACAGCGCGTAGTCCTGGAAGACGGTGTTGACGTCGCGGTCGAACGGGGCGAGGCCCGTCACGTCGCGGCCGGCCAGCTCGACGGTCCCGGACGTGGGGCGCTCGAAGCCGGCGATGAGCCGCAGCACCGTGGTCTTCCCCGACCCCGACGGCCCGAGCATCGAGAAGAACTCGCCGTCCCCGATGTCCAGGTCGACGCCCGCCACCGCCTCGACGGCGCCGAAGGTCTTGCGCAGATCGCGGATCCTGACCGCTGAAGCCGGCATGACCGAAAACATATGGAGTCATAAGTTTTAGTTCAAGTGACGATCCGGTATCACTGAGTCAACGCCGGGAGAGGGGGCCCATGGACGGTGCGGACCGCGCGCGCCTCGTCGTGTTCGCCCCCGTCGACAACACCGCGCGGGTCGCCGCCGTCGTGCGGCGGATCGGCGACGCCATCGCGCTCGGCCTCCTCGACGACGGTGAGCAGCTGCCCAGCGAGACCGACCTCGCCGGACATCTCGGCATATCGACCGTTACTCTACGCGAAGCGCTCATGGCCTTGCGTCAGCAAGGCCTCATCGAGACCCGGCGCGGCCGCGGCGGCGGCAGCTTCGTACGCGCCCCCGCCCGCCCCTTCGACCTCGACCGGCGGCTCCGCCCGCTGTCCGCCGAGGAACTGCGCGACCTCGGCGACCACTACGCCGCCATCGCCGGCGCCGCCGCCCGGCTGGCCGCGCGCCGCTCCCTGCCCGGCGACGTCGACCGGCTGCGCCGCTCCCTGGCCGAGCTGGCCGGCCCGGACGCCGGCCCGCGCCGGTGCCGGCTGGACGGGCGGCTGCACCTGGAGATCGCCGCCGCGTCCCAGTCCGTCCGGCTCACCCGCGAGGAGATCCGGCTGCAGGCCGACATCGGGCCGCTCATCTGGGCGGTGCACGGCGAGCCGGGCGCCCGCCGGACCGTGCACGCCCAGCACGCCCGGCTCGTCGACGCCATCGAGCAGGGCGATGAGGACCGGGCCCGCGATGTCGCTGAAAGTCACGTCGCGAATGCGGTAGAACGTCTGATTGACCGACGGCTCGCCCTCTGATCACGAGGTGGATTCATGCTCCCCGAGCCACCGTCCGCCGGCGCTGCGGCGGCGCGTGTGCACGCGACCCTGGACGGCGTCTTCGGCACGGTCGCCGAGGTGCGCGACGCGTCGGCGCGGCTGCTGCGGGCGGTCCGCGACGCCGGGCGCGCGCCGGTCCGCGCCGACCTCGCCGCGCTGCGCCCGCTGCTGCTCCCCCGGCTCGGCCCGCTGGTGAGCGGCCTCGGCTTCATCGCCGCGCCGCGGCTGCTCACCGACGCCGCCTGGTACCTGGAGTGGTGGCAGGCCGGCCCCACCGGCCCGTCCCAGCTGCTGCGCGACCTGAACCCCGAGAGCAGCGCGCTGTACGACTACACCGCCTGGGACTGGTTCACCGGCCCCGAGGCGGGCGCGGAGAAGACCGTGTGCGGCCCCTACGTCGACTACCTGTGCAGCGACGAGTACGTCCTCACCCTCTCGGTCCCGGTCCGCGTCGGCGGCGCGTTCGCCGGCGTCGCCGCCGCCGACGTGTTCGCCCGCACCTTCGAGCACGAGATCGTCCCGGTGCTGCGCGAGATCCCCGCGCCCGCCTTCGTGGTGAACGCCCCGGGCCGCGTCATGGCGTCCAACACCGCCACGTGGACGCCGGGCACCGTCTACCGCGACCGCCCCGGCCACACCGCCCACCCCTGCGGCGACCTCTCCCTGAGCCTCATCACCGCCGCGTAATCCATGGCGGAGGCGCCACCAACGGAGCAACACCGTGCCGGGCGAGGCGCTCGCTGCGGCGCACGCAGCGGAGCGCCAGCGGAGCGGAGGGCGCCTTTTAGTCGGCGTCCGGGAGGCCGAGGGCGAAGGCGGCGTCGAGGTCGTGTTTGGAGTAGGTGCGGAAGGCGATATGGGTCTCGGTGCCGAGGACGCCGGGGACCTTGTTGACCCGGCCGGGGATCACGTCGTTGAGCTCGTCGTGGCGGCGGACGCGGACCATCGCCATCAGGTCGTGCTCGCCGGTGACCGAGTAGACCTCGCTGACGCCGTCCAGCGCGGCGATCGTCTCGGCCACCTCGTGGATGCGCGCGACGTCGGCCTTGACGAACACGATCGCTGTGACCACAGGACCCCTCCCCTGAGTTCGGACGTCCCGACTCTATCGGGGGTCAGGTCCGGCTCAGCGCGGCGAGGCGGCGGCCCTGGCCGGCGCGGCGGGCCAGCACCGCGAACAGCACGCCGGCGCAGAAGCCGTAGATGTGCGCGGTGTAGGCGACGCTGCTCTCCTCGTCGCCGAGCGAGAGCCACTGCAGGATGAACCAGTAGCCGAGCACCACCCAGACGGGCAGCCGCAGCACGATGATCGGCGGGACGTAGCTGACGACGCGGCCGCGCGGGTTGAGGATCACGTAGGCGCCCATCACCCCGGCGATGGCGCCGGACGCGCCGATGAGCGGCACCGTGGAGTCGGGCGAGGTCCAGGCGAAGCCGTAGACGGCGACGAGCCCGAACGCCAGGTAGCTGAGCAGGAAGCGCCATCGTCCGAGCCGGTCCTCGACGCCCATGCCGACGACGAACAGGAAGACCAGGTTGCCGAGCAGGTGCATCGGGCCCGAGTGCAGGAACATCGAGGTGAACGCGGAGGTCCACGGGGCCTTGCGGTAGCCGCCGGGCCCGCAGCGGTTGGTGACCTCGGTGGGCAGCGGCTGCCGGTCGCCGGTGGTGAGCTCCTTGGGGACGGCGCCGTACCGGTAGGTGAACTCGGCCGCCTTGCAGTCGCGGACGGCGCCCTTGCCGTACCAGGTGGCGAAGTTGGACATCGGGGTCAGCAGGAACACCACGACGTTCACCGCGATCAGCAGGTACGTCATCCACGGGACGCGACGGGCGGGCTGGCTGTCGTAGAGAGGCAGGGCCATGCGGGGTCGTTCGTCCTCTCCGGGTACCGGCTGTCCACGGTCACCTTAGTGGGCGACCCGCACGATCCGGATCGTGGCTCGCGTACGCGTTGTCGATCCAGGCGCGCAGGCCCTCGGCGCCGTGCGCGGGGCACGTCCAGGCGCCCTCGACCTCGACCAGGCGGACGCCCGGCAGGGCGAGCCAGCGCAGCACGCACTCCATCTCCTCGGCGGTGGCGCCGGAGGACGGCGGCGCGCCGAGCGGCACGCCGCCGGGGGCGCCGCCGGACGGCGGGAAGACGGTCTCGGCGGTGGCGAGGAGGGCGTCGACGTAGGGGCGGGGGTGGGCGCGCGGCGGGACGGTCCCGGCCGCGGCGAGCCGCCCGTACCGGACGACCGACAGCTCCCAGCCGCCGTCGAAGCCGGGCCGGGCGGCGACGAGCTCGGGCAGCCGGGCGAGCGCGGCGAGGCGCTCGCCGCGGGCGGCGGCGCGGACGAACG
>NZ_BAAAMR010000146.1:0-20506 GCF_039529375.1 Actinomadura napierensis | reverse complement strand
GCCCGCCGCCGCGCAGTGCAGCAGCGTCTCGGCCAGCGCGGTCGTGCGGGTGCCCGCGTCCGCGGTGACGGCGGCGCCGAGCCAGTCGGCCAGCCACACCGCGGCGTCACCGCCTCGCACGGCGTCGCCGACCAGCCGCAGCGACACCAGCAGCCCGCACAGCATGTCGTCGCCGCTCGGCGTCAGGCCGGGGCCGAGGCCGACGATCCGCTCGGCCGCCTCGACGCCGCCCGCGAGATCGCCCTCGGCGCAGCACTCGGCGAGGCGCAGCGGGTCGGGGTGCCCGGCCAGCCCGCCGCCCGCCATCCCGGCGGCGGCGAACGCGTCCTCCAGCACGCCCACGCCGCGGGCCAGCGCGGCGGGGTGCATCCGGCCGAGCGCGGGCGCCGGGTCCCACCAGCGGCGCACCCGGACGCACAGCGCCCCGGCCTCCACCCGGCCGTCGCCGACCAGCGCCTCGTCGCCCTCGCGGACGGACCGGAACGGCTGCTCGCGGCGTTCGGCGGCGACCACCACGGCGTTCGGCAGCCGGACGGCGTCGCAGCTCACGACGGCGAGCACCCGCGGCTCGGGCCCGCCGCGGGTCTCCAGGTACAGCGCGGACGGGAACACCGCGATGACGCGGGCGGGGCGGCGCGGCGGGTCCAGCAGCGGGCGCAACGCGGTGCTCGCGGCGCCGGTGGCGGGCGGCCGCCGTCCGGGACGGGCCGGGAGCCGGATCGGGTCGCGGACGAGTGCGGTCACGGATCCTCCCGGGGCCGGTGTCGGCTGCCGCCCGGATCGCGGGCGGCCCGGCCTCCGGTGAGACGGTAGAACGGCCCTCGCGGCGGACGTATGGGGAAAGCTGCCAAGGATGGTTGTCATCGTTCGTCTTTGTTGTCAGTGTTGATCAGGTATCGGTAGCGATCACGCCACATCCGGCGATGTACGCACCAAAAGGCGAGGTGACCCCTGGCATGAGTTACACCAGCGCGGACCCGGGCCCACCGGCCCTGCGGCTCGCGAGCACCGGAACACTGACCTACGGCCTGTCCGTCGGCGAGGTCCTCGGCGCCAGCACCCTGAACGGCGCCCGCCTCATCGCCGGGAGGTCCGGCATCGAGCGCGTCGTGCAGCGGCTGAACGTGATGGAGGTCCCCGACATCCTGTCGTGGGTCAAACCCAACGAGCTGCTGCTGACCACCGGCTACCCCCTGCGCAACACCCCCCAGTCGCTGGACAACCTGGTCGCCGACCTGGACGAGCGCGGCCTCGCGGCCCTGGCGATCAAGCTCGGCCGCTACCTGGACTCGCTGCCCGCCGAGATGATCGCGCAGGCGGACCGGCGCGGCTTCCCGCTCATCCTGCTCCCCAACGACGTCGGCTTCGACGACATCCTCAACCAGGTGCTGACCGACATTCTGAACCGGCAGGCGGCCGTCCTCGCCCGCACCGAGGAGGTGCACCGGGCGCTCGTGCAGATCGTGCTGTGCGGCGGCGGCCTCCAGGAGGTCGTGGACGAGGTGGCGACGCTGCTGGACGCGGCGGTCGTGGTGCTGGACGGCGAGCAGCGGGTGCTCGCCGGCGCCGGCCCGGACGAGCACGTCCAGGCGATGCGGGCGTTCGACGCCGGCCGGCACGCGGCCTGCGGGCGCGGCGGCTGCGGCGTCATCGGGGCGCACGGCGCCGGCGACCACCTGGTGGTGCCGGTCGTCGCGGGCGGCTTCGACCACGGCCGGATCATCGCGTTCAGCCCGGCCGGCACGCTGCGCGGCTCCGACCTCGGCATCCTGGAGCGGGCCGCGACCGTCGCCGCGCTGGTGGTGACCAAGCAGCAGGCCGTCGCGGCGGTGGAGAGCAAGTACCGCGCCGACTTCCTGCGCGACATCCTCGCGGGCCGCGCCGGCGACGACGACCGGGTCGTCGGGCACTGCGGCGGCTTCGGCTGGGACCTGGACCGCCCGGTGATGGTGGTCGTCGCCGAGCTGGACGGGCGGCCGCGCGGCGCGCCCGGTGCGCCCGGTGCGACCGGCGTGTCCGTCCCGGCGCCCGCGCCGAGCCCGGAGAACGACGCGAGGCCGCGCAAGCACGGCGCCGACCCGGCGCGCGGACGCCCCGCCGACCCGCGCGGGTCCGAACAGCGCGCCCCCGAGCAGCGCGGCGCGGACCAGCGCAAGGCCGAACAGCGCGGTGCCGACCAGCCGCGCGGGCGCGGCGCCGATCCCGACGCGGCGATGCGCGGCGTCCGGGGCGCGGAGGAGCGGACGGCGCAGGAACGGCTCGCCGCCGCCTGGAGCACCGCCGTGCGCCGGCACGACCGCGGCGCCGCGGTCGCCAGCTTCGCGCACGAGATCGTCGCGGTCGTCGGCGCGGAACCCGGCGCCGACGGCGGCGCCGACACCGGCGACCTGCCGGCGGGCCCGGTGCAGGCGATGGTGAAGGAGGCGGCGGCGCTGTTCTCCGAGCACCTGCCGGTGCGCCGGACGTTCTCCACCGGCATCAGCCGGACGGTGTCCTCCCCGGCGGAGCTGCCGGAGGCCTACGAGCAGGCGGTGAAGGCCGTCCGGGTCGGGCGGCAGCTGCACGGCGCGGGCGCGCGGGCGCACTTCGACCAGCTCGGCGTGTACCGGCTGCTGAGCCTGGTGTCGGATCCGGCGGAGCTGCACGCGTTCGTCAAGGAGACCCTCGGCGACCTCGCGGGCGACGACGAGCCGGAGCTGGTGGACCTGCGGCGCACCCTGCAGGTGCTGCTGGAGACCAACCTCAACGTCGCCGAGACGGCCCGTCGGCTGCACTTCCACTACAACACCCTGCGGTACCGCATCGGCAAGCTGGAACGGATGCTGGGGGCGTTCACCGAGGACGCGCATCTGCGACTCAACCTCACCCTCGCCCTGCACGTGCTGCGCATGCGCGGTATCTGAGCGTAGCGGCGCCGTCCGGGTCCGCCCGGACGGCGCGCCGAACTTCGGCAGATGTCGCCGATGCCCGCCCACCGGGGT
The DNA here is from genome assembly GCF_039529375.1 of Actinomadura napierensis. NCBI lineage: Bacteria > Bacillati > Actinomycetota > Actinomycetes > Streptosporangiales > Thermomonosporaceae > Actinomadura > Actinomadura napierensis. The sequence continues at coordinate 17,525 of NZ_BAAAMR010000146.1, read as the reverse complement.
AGATCTACGTTGCGCGCAAGCGCGTGCCCGGCCGGTGGCGGGGTGTGCCCGCGGGCGGACACGACGAGCAGGAGGGGCCCCGATGGTGATCGGCTGGAAGCTGCACGGGGACGGGCGCACGCCGCCGCCCGGCGAGGTGGTCAGGCCCGGGGAGCGGCTGTCGTGGCCGCGCACCGCGGGCATCGGCGCCCAGCACGTCGTGGCGATGTTCGGCGCGACGTTCGTGTTCCCCGTGGTGATGGGCCTCGACCCCAACCTGTCGATCATGATGTCGGGGGTCGCGACGATCCTTTTCCTGCTGATCGTCGGCGGCCGGGTGCCGAGCTACCTCGGCACGAGCGCCTCGTTCGTCGGGGCTGTCGCGGCGATCCGCGCGGCGGGCGGCGACAGCGCGCGGGTGACCGGCGCGATCCTGGTCGCGGGCGCCCTGCTGCTGGTGATCGGCGTCGTCGTGCACTTCCTCGGCGGCGAGATCATCCAGCGGGTGTTCCCGCCCGTGGTGACCGGCGCGGTCGTGATGCTGATCGGGTTCAACCTGGCGCCGGTGGTGGCGAACACCTACTGGCCGCAGGACCAGTGGGTGGCGCTGGCGACGCTGTGCTTCGCGGTGTTCTGCACCGTGATCCTGCGCGGATTCTGGTCGCGGATCGCGATCCTGCTGGCGCTGGTGTTCGGGTTCGCCCTGTCGTGGGTCCTCGACAAGACGGCCGGGCAGATCACCTCGGTGCTGCCGGGGCAGAACCTGCTGGACGGGTCGGGCAAGGCGTGCACGGCGGAGGGCCCGTACTGCGTCGCGACGGCGTTCGGGCACGACCGGCTGAACTTCTCGGCGGTGAAGGCGGCGGACTGGTTCGGGTTCCCGCACACGCACGCGCCCGACTTCAGGACCTCGGCGATCCTGCTGGCGCTGCCGCCGGTCATCGCGCTGATCGCGGAGAACACCGGGCACGTCAAGGCGGTCGCGGCGATGACCGGCGACGACCTGAACCCGGTGCTCGGACGCGCGATCGGCGCGGACGGCGTCGGAACCGTGCTCGCCACCGCCGTCGGCGGCTCGCCGACCACGACCTACGCCGAGAACATCGGCGTGATGGCGGCGACCCGGATCTACTCGACGGCCGCGTACTACGTCGCGGCGATCGTGGCGGTGCTGTTCGGGTTGTGCCCGAAGTTCGGCGCGCTGGTCGCGGCGACGCCGGGCGGCGTCCTCGGCGGCATCACCGTCGTGCTGTACGGGATGATCGGCCTGCTCGGCGCGAAGATCTGGATCGAGAACCGGGTCGACTTCGGTGACCCAGTGAACCTCGTCCCGGTGGCGGCGGCGATCATCCTGGCGATCGGGAACGTGACGCTGAAGATCACCGACGACTTCCCGCTGCAGGGCATCGCGCTCGGCACGATCGCGGTCCTGCTCGGCTACCACGTGCTGAACGCGGTGCGCGGGCCGGACGGCGCGGGCGGCGGCGTCATCGCGCCGGCGGAGCAGGAGATCGGCGGGCCGGTCCGCCCCGGCACGGCGGGCTCGGCGGACGCGCCGCGCCCCGGCGGGCCTCCCGAGCCACCGGGGCGCGGCGGCGATGCGGGCTGAGGGGGCGGCGCCGTGAAACCGCCGCCGTTCCGCCACCACGCGCCCCGCACCGTCGACGAGGCGCTCGGCATGCTCGCCGCCGCGCCGGGAGGCAAGGTGCTGGCGGGCGGGCAGAGCCTCATCCCGCTGCTGAACATGCGGCTCGCCGCGCCGCCCGACCTCGTCGACATCAACGGCGTCGCCGAACTCGACACCGTCCACGTCGGCGACGAGGGCGTGCGGGTCGGCGCGCTGGCGCGGCACGCGCGGGTGGAGCGGTCGGTGGAGGCGGCGGCCGTGCAGCCGCTGCTCGGCCGGGCGCTGCGGCACGTCGCGCACCCCGTCATCCGCAACCGGGGCACGGTCGTCGGGAGCCTCGCGCACGCCGATCCGGCCGCCGAGATGCCCGCCGTCCTCGCCGTCCTCGGCGGGACGGTCGAGGTCGCGTCGGTGCACGGCCGCCGGACGATCCCCGCCGCGGAGTTCTTCGTCGGCCCGCTGGAGTCGGCGCTCCAGCCGGGGGAACTGGCCGTCGCCGCGTCCTTCCCGGCCGCGCCGCCGCGCACCGGGGCGGCGTTCGCGGAGACGGCCCGGCGGCACGGCGACTACGCGCTGTCCGGCGTCGCCGCCGTCGTCACGCTTGACGAGGACCTGCGGGTCGGCGGCGTCCGCGCCGGATACCTCGGCATCGCGCCGGTGCCGCTCGTCCTCGACCTCACCGAGGCGGCCGGACCGCGCGGCGACTGGCCGGCCGCCGCCGCGTTCGTCCGGGACCGGATCGACCCGGACGCCGACATCCACGCGAGCGCCCGCTACCGCCGCCACCTCACCGGCGTGCTCACCGAGCGCGCGCTGGCGGGGGCGGCCGCAGAGGCGCTGAGGAGGGCGCGGGACTGATGGAGGAACTCCACGACATCGCGCTGACCGTCAACGGCGTGCACCGCACGGCCCGCGCCCCGGCGCGGCGGCTGCTGTCGGACCTGCTGCGCCACGACCTCGGCCTGACCGGCACGCACGTCGGCTGCGAGCACGGCGTCTGCGGCTGCTGCACGGTGCTCATGGACGGGGAGCCGGTGCGGTCCTGCCTGATGTTCGCGGTGACCGCCGCCGGGCACGACGTCACGACGGTCGAGGGCCTCGCCGCGCCGGACGGCACGCCGTCACCGGTGCAGCGGGCGTTCCGCGAATGCCACGGCCTGCAATGCGGCTTCTGCACGCCCGGCTTCCTGTGCACGGTGACCGCGCTGCTCCGCGAGACCCCGCAGCCCAGCGAGGACGAGGTGCTCGAAGGCATCTCGGGCAACCTGTGCCGCTGCACCGGCTACCAGAACATCGTGAAATCGGTGCACCGCGCCGCCGAACTGCTCGCCGCGCCGGGCGAACCGGTTGCGCGGGCCGCGGAAGGCGAGGCGTGATGGGGACCCGCGTGTTCGGCGAACCGGTCAAGCGCCGCGAGGACGCCCGGCTCCTCACCGGCCGCGGACGCTACCTGGACGACCTGGGGCGCGACGCGCTCGCCGCGGCGTTCGTCCGGTCGCCGCACGCGCACGCCCGCATCGTCGACGTCGACGTGTCGGGCGCACTCGACGTGGACGGCCTCGTCGCCATCTACACCTGGGAGGACCTGCCCGGACGCGTCGGCGAACCGCTGCCGCTGCTCATCCCGCACCCGGCGCTCACGCACGGCCGCACCGGGTACCCGCTGGCCCGCGACGTCGTCCGGCACGTCGGCGAGCCCGTCGTGATGGTCGTCGCCCGCGACCGCTACCTCGCCGAGGACGCGGCCGAGCGGATCCGGGTCGAGTACGAGCCGCTGCCCGCCGTCGTCGGCATCGAGAACGCCGAACGCGCCGAGCACCTCGTGCACGACGACGTCCCCGGCAACGTCGGCGCCGTCCTCGTCCAGGAGACCGGTGACGCGGGCGCGGCCATCGACGCGGCGCCACACCGGCTGGAGTTCCGGCTCGCGATCGAGCGGTCCGCGTCCATGCCGCTGGAAGGGCGCGGCGTGTACGCGCGGTGGGACGCCGACGACGGGTCGCTGCGCGTGTACTCCTCGACGCAGGCGTCCACCAGCGTGCGCGCCGCGATCGCCGCGCGGCTCGGCCTGCCGAACGGGAAGGTCGAGGTCGTCGCGCCGGACGTCGGCGGCGGGTTCGGCGTCAAGATCGTCCATCCGTGGCCGGAGGAGGTGCTCGTCCCATGGGCCGCGCGGCTCCTCGACCGCGAGATCAAGTGGACCGAGGACCGCCGCGAGCACTTCGTCTCCGCCGCCCACGAGCGCGGCCAGCTCCAGCACGTGCGGGTCGGGTTCGACGGCGCGGGCCGCGTCCTCGGCCTCGACGTGCGGATCCTGCACGACCACGGCGCCTACACCCCGTACGGGATCATCATCCCGATCGTCACGTCCACGCAGCTGCTCGGCCCGTACAAGATCGGCGCGTACCGGGCGGAGGTCGTCAGCCTCTACACCAACACCCTCATCGTCACGCCGTACCGGGGCGCGGGCCGCCCGCAGGGCGTGTTCTGCATGGAGCGGACGATGGACCGCATCGCCCGCCACCTCGGCCTCGACCGCGCCGACGTCCGCGCCGCCAACTTCATCCAGCCCGACGAGTTCCCCTACGACCAGGGCCTGACGTTCCAGGACGGCCGTCCGCTGATCTACGACTCCGGCGACTACCCGGAGCTGCTGCGCAAGGCGCGCGAGCTGATCGGCTGGGACGGGTTCGAGGCGGAACGGGAGGCCGCCGCGCGCCGGGGCCGCCGCATCGGCATCGGCATCGGCGTGTACGTCGAGGGCACGGGCGTCGGCCCGTACGAGGGCGGGCACGTCGAGATCGACACGGCCGGGCGGGTGCACGTGTCGACCGGCCTGACCTCGCAGGGGCAGAGCCACGAGACCGTGTTCGCGCAGATCGCCGCCGCCGAGCTGGGCGTCCCGATCCGGGACGTGCAGGTCACGACCGGCGACACGCGGCGCTTCGGGTACGCGGTCGGCACGTTCGCGTCCCGCGCGGCGGTGATGAGCGGCAACGCGATCGCGCTGGCCTGCCGCAAGGTCCGCGAGAAGGCGCTGCGGATCGCGGGGGAGGCGCTGGAGGCCGACCCGCGCGACCTGGAGATCACCGACGGGGTCGTGCACGTGCGCGGCGACATGTCGGCGTCGGTGCCGCTGCGGACGGTCGCGGTGCTGTCGAACCCGCTGCGGTACGCCTTCGACGCGGAGACGGCCGCCGCGACTCAGTTCGCGGTGGGACGGCCGCCCACCGAGCCGCCCGTCGCGGCGGGGGAGGAGCCGGGCCTGGAGGGGCGCGACTACTACTCGCCCGTCCGGTCGACGTTCGCCGCAGGCGCGCACGCCGCCATCGTGGAGACCGACCCGGACACCGCGGAGATCGCGATCCTGCGGTATGCGGTCGTCCACGACTGCGGAAAGCTCATCAACCCGATGGTCGTCGAAGGGCAGATCCACGGCGGCGTCGCGCAGGGCGTCGGCGGCGCCCTCTACGAGCGGATGGTCTACGACGAGTCGGGCCAGCTTCTGAACGCCTCGTTCATGGACTTCCTCATGCCGTACGCGACGGAGGTGCCGCACATCGAGACCGACCACCTGGAGACGCCGTCCCCGCTGAACCCGCTCGGCGTCAAGGGGGCGGGCGAGGCCGGCGTCATTCCGGTGTCCGCCGTCATCGCGTCCGCCGTCGAGGACGCCGAGGGGCTGCGCGTCGACGCGATGCCGCTGTCCCCCGACACCCTGTACGACCTGCGCGAACAGGCGTCCGGCGACACGGGCCTGCGCGTCCGGCCGGACGCCGCCCCCGCGGACGGCGGTCAGTTCGCGGCGGGCGTGTCCGGCGCATTGCCGCCGAGCGAGCGCGGCAGGTAGTTCTGCACGGCGGCGGGCCGGAGCCCGGCCTGCTTGATCCAGCCGAGGATCATCCGGAACTCCCCGGCCAGGCCCTTGCGGTAGTGCATCAGGATGATGTCGCCCGGCTTGAAGCCCTTGCCGCCGTCGGCGCGCGCGAACCCGTTGAACCCGACGCCCGGGCCGGTGGTGCCGTTGTAGAACTCCGCCGTCCAGGTGAGGATCGACTTCATCCCGCAGTCCTTGGACGCCTGCCGCGTCGCCTGGTTGTAGGCGCCGAACGGCGGCCGGAAGATCTGCGGGCGGCGGCCGTACTCGCGCTGGATCGCGTCCGCCGAGTCGCAGATCTGCCTCTTCTGCGCCTCGGGGGACAGCGTCGGCATGTTCGGGTGCGTGACGGTGTGGTCCTCGATCTGCGAGCCCGCGTTGCGCATCGCCAGGAAGTACTGGCCCTGGCCCCGCAGATACGTTGTCGTCAGGAACGTCAGGATCGGCACCCGCTCCTTGCGGACCAGGTCTACGAACTCCGAGTCGTAGGTGTAGCCGTCGTCGATGGTGAGGAAGACGACGCGGTCCCGGGTGTCGATGTGGTCGACCACCGGGGGCAGCCCGTCGGCGGACGGCTTCGGCGGCGTCCACGAGCCGGGCCCCGGCGCGGCCCACGTCCGGTCGGCGAGCACCGAGGCCAGCTGCGTCCGCATGGACGGTCCGGAATCGGCGCCGGCCTCGGCCCGCACGACGGGCCAGCCGCCCGCGGCCGCGCCGACGACTCCGGCGGCCACCATGGCGATCACGGGCGTCTTCCCTCGCATCGGCCGCGTACTCCATTCAGGTGGGGGGAGGTTCGTTCTCGATCGGTTCGCTTCGGTTGACGCGCCCGCGCGCCCGGGAGTTCGCGCGCGGTGGGATCAGCCGGACATATCTGATCATTTTCCAGGGGCGGGGCCGGGGATCTGCCCAATCCTCGGCGTGTACTCGGCACATGTTGCCGTTCGATGCCGCACCCGCGTTCCCTAAGGTCGGTACATGCAGGTCAACGGCAGTGCCAGCGTCGCCGCGCCGCTCGCCCGCGTCTGGGACGCGCTCCAGGACCCGGCCGTGCTCGCCCGGACGATCCCCGGGTGCCGCTCCCTGGAGGAGACCGGCCCCGACACCTACCGCATGACGGTCACGGCCGGCGTCGCCTCCATCCAGGGCACCTACGTCGGACGCGTCGAACTCGCCGACCCCGATCCGCCGCGCTCGTTCACGCTGCGCGCGCAGGGCCAGGGCGCGCCCGGCACGGTGGACGCGACGGTCCGCGTCCGGCTGTCGGACGGCGGCGGCTCCACCCGCGTCGACTACGCCGCCGACGCGGTCGTCGGCGGGATGATCGGCGGCGTGGGCCAGCGGATGCTCGGCGGTGTCGCCAAACGGACGGCGGGCGAGTTCTTCGCCGCCGTCGAACGCGACCTCACCACCCCGCCCCCAGAACCCGCGACGCCCGCATCGTCAGCGCCGGCCCCTGCGCCCGCCGGGTCGTCGCCGGTTGCCGGGGAGGGGACCGGCCGGGTGTATCCGGGCCGCGCCGCCGCCGAGCCCGCGCGGGCGGGCGGGTCGCTCGCGTGGCCGATGACCGCCGCGTTCGCGTCCGGCGGCCTCATCGCCCTCGCCGGCGTCGCCGTCGGCCACCTGCTGGCCCGCCGCCGCCGTTGAGTTGCGGCGAGTCGTCGTTATGGCGGCGCGCATAACGACGACTCGCCGCAAGTGAACGTGTGTTCACGGGGACGGTGCGGCGGTGCAGGGCGGGCCAGGCGGCGAGCAGGCCCGCGAGGACGACGAACAGCACCGCGATGGCCGAGGTGTAGGAGGTGAACGGCCCGAAGCCGTACTCCGCCGTGTTCAGGTACGGGTACGGGTACCAGGACGTCGCCACGCCATGCGCCAGCGTGTAGCCGAGGTAGGCCAGCGGGAACGCCAGCCAGCCGAGCACCGTGCGGCGCGCCGGCAGGTCGTGCGCGGTCGCGAACAGCAGCCAGTCCAGCGGCACCGCGACCGGCATGACGCGGTGCTGCGCCCACCCCGTCCAGGTGCCCGCGTCCCCGCCCATCAGCAGCGCGTACACCAGCCCGGTGATCGCCAGGTAGAGCGCCGCGGCGCCGCGCAGCCAGTCCACCCGGGGGCGCCCGTGCAGGCCGGGCAGCGCGCCGGCGAGCAGCGCCGCCGCGCCGATCAGGTTGCTCAGCGTGGTGAAGTAGCTGAGGAAGTCGAGGGTGTCCAGGGAGGGCCGGCGCTCCTGGAACCCGGCGGCCACCCCGGCCAGCGCGAACACCCCGAACCCCGCCCGCCAGACGACCTTCGCGGTCCCCGGGCGGCCCGGGCGCTCCGCGCCCGCCGGCCGTCCCCGAGGCTGCGCGGCCCGCGGCCGCTCCGGACAGAGCACGGCTCAGGCGTCGCGGCGCTCGAACAGGACGAGCGCCGCGGCCAGCACGACGATCGTGTAGATCGCGAACACGCCGAGGCCCGTCCACGGGGCGAGCGACCCGGACTTGTGCACCGGGTCGAGGATCGCGCCGCCGGCGTTGGACGGCAGGAACCGGTTGACCGTGTCGCCCCACGAGCTCGGCAGGAACCCGCCCGCGATGCCGAGGACGAACAGCACCACGAACAGCACCACGATGGAGCCCGCGGTGTGCCGCAGCAGCGTCCCGACGGCCAGCGCCAGCACCGCGACCAGCGCCAGGTAGAGGCCGCCGCCGACGACGGCGCGCAGCATCCCCGGGTCGCCGATCGAGCCGTCCAGGTGCTTGGACGCCAGGATCCCCTGCGCCGCGTAGAAGGAGGCGAACGTCACCACGATCCCGACCACCAGCACGACGAGGCCGAGCACCGCCGTCTTGGCCGCCAGGTAGTGGGCGCGGCGCGGCACCGCCGTCAGCGCCGTCTTGATCATCCCGGTGCCGTGCTCGGCGGTGATGACCAGCACGCCCAGCGCCCCGAAGACCACCATGCCGAAGTAGTACGCCACCTGGGTCGGCAGCATCGGGGTGAACGTCGCCCTGTCCCGGGTGCTCATCTGGTCGTAGGACGCCGTGAACGCCAGCGCCCACAGCGCGGAGAACCCGATCAGCACGACCGCGCCCGCCAGCAGTGTCCAGAACGTCGACCGGACGGTGGCGATCTTCGTCCACTCCGAGGACAGCACGTGCCCGAACCGCACCCGCCCGGCGTCCCTGCGCGGCCCGGACGGCGCCGCCGCCGCGGGCGCGTTCACGCGCCCGCTCCCGGAGCCGGCGTCCCGGGCCCGCCCGCCCCCGGCGCGGCCGCGCCTGGGACACCGGCGTGGTACTCGACCGTCTCGCCCGTCAGCCGCATGAACGCCTCCTCCAGGGACGGCTGGACGGTCGCCAGCTCGTGCAGCCGCAGACCGTGGTCGGCGGCGACGTCCCCGATCTCGGCGGCCCGCGCCCCGTACACGCGCAGCGCGCCGTCCGGCTCCGGCTCCAGGCGCCGCCCGGGCCCGGCCAGCAGCCGCGCCAGCTCCGGCAACCGCGGCGAGCGCACCAGCACGTGGCTGGTCGCGTTGGCGCCGATGAACTCGGCCATGCCGGTGTCGGCGATGATGCGGCCCCGCCCGATGACCACGAGGTGCTCGGCGGTCAGCGCCATCTCCGACATCAGATGGCTGGAGACGAACACGGTGCGGCCCTCGTGCGCGAGCCGCCGCATCAGCGTGCGGATCCACAGGATGCCCTCCGGGTCCAGCCCGTTCACCGGCTCGTCGAACATCAGCACGCCGGGGTCGCCGAGCAGCGCGGCGGCGATGCCGAGCCGCTGCCCCATGCCGAGCGAGAAGCCCTGGGACCGCTTCCGCGCGACGCTGTGCAGGCCGACGACGTCCAGCACCTCGTCCACCCGCCGGCGCGGGATCGCGTTGCTCTTGGCCAGGCACAGCAGGTGGTTGTAGGCGGTGCGGCCGCCGTGCACGTTGCGGGCGTCCAGCAGCGCGCCGACCTCGCGCAGCGGAGCGCCGAGCGTCCGGTAGCGGCGGCCGTTGACGGTCACCTCGCCGGCGGTCGGGCGGTCCAGGCCGAGGATCATCCGCATCGTGGTCGTCTTCCCGGCCCCGTTCGGGCCGAGGAACCCGGTCACCCGGCCCGGCGGAACGCGGAAGGTCGCGTGGTCGACGGCGGTGGTGTCGCCGTACCGCTTCGTCAGCCCGCGCGCCTCGATCATGAACCTCTGATACCGGACGGCCCGCGCGCGGAAACGGCGGCGGCGGGCAACCGGCCGGATTTTCACCGCCCGATTGCCCGCCGTTGGGCCGTGCCCGCGATCGATCCGGCCGCGGTCGGTCCGGCCGCGGCCGGTTCACCGCGGCCGGTTCGCCGCGTCAGTTCACGCGGTCAGCTCACTGCGGTCAGCTCACCGCGACCAGGTCGACGACGAAGATCAGCGTCTCGCCGGGCTTGATGGCCGGGCTCGGGCTGCGGTCGCCGTAGGCGAGGTGCGGCGGGATGACCAGCTTGCGCCGGCCGCCGACCTTCATCCCGGCGATGCCCATGTCCCAGCCCTTGATGACGCGGCCGGAGCCGAGCTCGAAGTCCAGCGTCGAACCGCGGTTCCAGGAGGCGTCGAACTCCTCGCCGCTGGACCAGGAGACGCCGACGTAGTGCATCGACACGGTCGAGCCCTTCACGGCCTCGGGGCCGTCGCCCTTGGTGATGTCGGTGATGTCGAGGTTGGCGGGCGGCTGTCCCTCGGGGAAGTCGATCTCGGGGCGTTCAAGCGCCATGGACGTGCTCCAGCGATGTCGTCGTTGTCATAACTCGGATGAGCTGTTCAGCCTAGCGCCGCGCCCCTGACCAAAGAACGGCCGCTCCGTTGGCACATTGCGACGGTTCCGCAGGTGCGGGCCGTCCGGTAGACCCATGGGCATGGCACGGCGGCTGCGGATCGGGATCGACACGGGCGGGACGTTCACCGACGTCGTCGCGCTGGACATCGACGGCGACGGCCCGTCCGGCGCCGCGGAGCCCGTCACCACCAAGACGCCCTCGACGCCCGCCGACCCGGCCGAGGGGTTCGCGGCCGGCCTCGCCAAGGTGCTCGGCCTGCTCGGCGCGTCGCCCGCCGACGTGGCGGCGCTGGCGCACGGCACGACGGTCGCGACGAACCGGCTGCTCGAGGACCGGATCGACGACCTCGGGTTCGTCACCACCGAGGGCTTCGAGGCGATGCTGGAGATCGCCCGGCAGAGCGTCCCGGACGGCTACGGCAACAGCTACTTCTGGGTGAAGCCGCCGCGGATCGTCCCGGCGCACCGGGTGCGGACGGTCGGCGGCCGGCTGGACCACACCGGCGCCGAGCTGCGCCCGTTCGACGAGGAGTCGGCGGTCGCGGCGGCGCGCGCGCTCCGCGACGCCGGCGTCCGCGCGGTCGGCGTGTGCTTCCTGCACTCGTACGCGAACCCGGCGCACGAGCTCGCGATGCGGGAGGTGCTGCGCCGCGAGCACCCGGACGCGGTCGTCTCCCTGTCGTGCGAGGTGCTGCGCGAGTACCGCGAGTACGAGCGGTCGGTGACGACGCTGGTCGACGCCGCCGTCAAGCCGGCGATGAACGGCTACCTCGAACGGATCGCCGGGCGTGTCGCCGCGCCGCTGCTGGTGATGAAGAGCAACGGCGGCGTGCTGTCGGCCGAGGAGGTCGCCCGGCAGCCGATCACGACGGTGCTGTCGGGCCCGGCGGCGGGCGCGCTCGGCGCCGCGTTCGTCGCCGCGCGCATCGGGGGCGGTCCGGGCGGCCGGCGCTCGGTCGTGACGCTGGACGGCGGCGGCACGTCCACCGACGTCGCCGTGGTGCTGGACGGCGAGCCGACCCTCACCACCGAGGGCGAGATCGGCCGCCACCCCGTCAAGATCCCGATGATCGACATCGTGACGGTCGGCGCGGGCGGCGGGTCGGTCGCCTGGCGGTCGCCGGACGGCGCGCTGAAGGTCGGGCCGCGCAGCGCCGGCGCCGACCCCGGCCCGCTCTGCTACGGCCGCGGCGGCACCGAGGTGACGGTGACCGACGCGCACGCCGTCCTCGGCCGCATCCCGCCGCACCTGCTCGGCGGCGAGGTGCCGCTGGACGTGCCCGCCGCGCGCGCCGGCCTGTCCGCGCTCGCCGCCGGCCTCGGGCTGACGGTCGAGCGGGCCGCCGCCGGGATCCTGGAGATCTCCGCGTGGAACCAGGCCAACGCGATCCGGCGGATCACCGTGAAGCGGGGGCTGGACGTGCGCGACTACCCCCTCGTCGCGTTCGGCGGGTCCGGGCCGCTGCTGGCGTGCCGGCTGCTGGACGTCCTCGGCCTGCCCGCCGCCGTCGTCCCGGAGAACCCCGGCAACCTGTCGGCGTTCGGGCTGCTCACGGTGGACGTGAAGAACGAACACGTGCGGACGCGGGTCGTCCGCGACACCGAACTGGACGCCTCCGCCCTCGCGGAGGTGTTCGCCGACCTGGAGGACGAGGCCGGGGCGGCGCTCGCCCGCGAGGGCTTCCCGCAGGAGCGGCGCCGCCTGGTCCGCTCCGCCGACCTGCGGTACTACGGGCAGGCGTTCGAGGTCCGCGTCGCCGCTCCGGCCGGGACGCCGGACGAGGCGTTCCGCGCGGAGGTCGTCCGCCGGTTCCACGACGCGCACGAAGCCCGGTACGGCTACTGCCACCGCGACGACCCGCGCCATCCCGTCGAATGGGTCAATCTCCGCGTGTCCGGCATCGGGCCGATCCCGCGCCCGCGCCCGCCGGACCGCTCCGCCGGCGACGGCGACCCGGCGCGCGCCCGCACCGGCACGCGCCGGGTCCGCTTCGACGACTGGGTGGAGACCGCGGTGTACCGGCGCGAGAAGCTGGCCCCGGGCGACGTCGTCGCGGGCCCCGCGGTGATCGAGGAGTTCGGCTCCACGCTCCCGCTGCACCCCGGCTTCACCGCGCGCCTCGACGCCCACGGCAACCTGGTGGTGACCCGGTGACCGACCCGATCCTGCAGGAGATCGTCGAAGGCACGCTCGCGTCCGTCGAGCGCGAGGTGGAGACGGCCATCGCGCGGACGGCCCGCTCCCCGATGATCCGGGACGCGCACGACTTCCGCGCGGGCATCCACGACAGGCGGCTCCGCAAGCTCACCGGCCGCTCGTACTCGGCGCTCGTCCAGCCCATCGCCCGCGACTTCCCGCTGGACGGCATGCGTCCGGGCGACGTGTTCTTCCACAATGACGTGTACCTGTCGGAAGGCGGCATCGGCCATCTCCCGGACCTGTGCGTCACCGTCCCGGTGTTCCACGACGGCGAGGTGGTCGCGTTCGTCCAGGCGTTCGGGCACCACGACGACATCGGCGGCGCCGTCCCCGGCTCGATGCCGAGTCACGCCCGCAGCGCCTACGAAGAGGGCCTGATGGTGCCGCCCATCAAACTGTGGGACCGGGGCGTCCCCAACGAGGCCGCGCTCGCCATCATGACCCGCAACTCGCGGATGCCCGACTCCCTCGCCGGCGACCTCGACGCCGAATGCTCCGCCTGCCTCATGGGCGCCCGCCGCCTCGGCGACCTGTTCGCCCGCTACGGCCGCGCCGACGTCGAGGCGTGCTTCGACGCGATCATCTCCCGCACCACCGAGACGTTCCGCCGCGAACTCCTCGCCAAGATCCCGGACGGCACGTTCGTCTGGGAGGACTACGCCGAACACGACGGCGTCGACCCGCCCCGCCTGCACGCGCAGCGCATCACCCTCACCGTCGACAAGTCCGCGGACGCGCCCCTCGTCATCGACTTCACCGGGACGTCCCCGCAGGCCAAGGGTCCCATCAACCACGCGGGCGACTACGCGGACGGCGTCTTCCTCAAGAAATGGCTGGCGCCCGTGCTGCGCAACCTCGCCGACACCCCCGAGCGGGCCGCCGAACTCGACGTGAACGAGGGCGTCGTCCCCCTGATCGAGATGCGGTTCCCGGAAAAGGGCACGCTCCTCACGCCCGTCTTCCCGGCCCCGACCAACGCCCGCACGTTCGTCATCCTCCGCCTCCTCGGCGTCCTCGCGGGCGTCCTGGCCAAGGCCACGGGCGGACGCATGCCGGCCGACCAGGAGACGATCCGCTACACCGGCGTGTACGGCGAGGACGACCGCGGCCCCTACCTGATGCGCGAGGTCCTCGGCGGCGGATCGGGCGGCCGGTACTACGCCGACGGGGAGGACACCATCCACATCGTCCCCGACTCCCGCAACATCCCCGCCGAGTTCGCCGAGGCGCGCTGGCCGTTCGTCGTCGAGCGCCTCGGCCTCGCCGTCGACTCCGGCGGCCCCGGCGAGTTCCGCGGCGGCCTCGGCTACGACAAGCACATCCGGATGCTCCGCGACGCCCACTACATGTCGATCGCCGACCGCTCCATCCTGTCGTGCTGGGGCGTCAACGGAGGCCGCGCCGGACGCCCGTTCCGCGTCGACATCGACGGCGTGGAGATGGACGGCCTCGTCGACGACCATCCCGTCCGCGCCGGCCAGGTCATCCGCATCCGCACCACCGGAGGCGGCGGCTGGGGCGACCCCCTGGACCGCGACCCGTCCCGCGTCGCCGCCGACGTCCGCGACGGCAAGGTCTCGCTGGACGGCGCCCGCGACGACTACGGCGTCGTCCTCCACGACGGCACCGTCGACGCCCGGGCCACCGAGGACCTGCGCGCCCGCCTGCGCACCGAACGCGGCCCGGCCCCCTTCTTCGACCGCGGCCCCGGCTACCCGACCCTGTCCGGAGGGGCGACGTCCGCCGACGTGGACACGCCCTGATCGACACGCATCGTCGGCAGTCTGCCGCTTGACCTTCACCTTCGGGTAAGCCGCACAGTGGCGATGACCGGGCGACCGCCCGGAGCGAGGGAGCGATCCATGGGTCTGGTCGCCATCGGCGAGTTCGCGCGCATGTCGCGGCTGTCGCCCAAGGCGCTGCGCCTGTACGACGAACTCGGCCTGCTCGTGCCCGCCCACGTCGACCCGGACACCGGCTACCGCAAGTACGCCACCGCGCAACTCGAACGCGCCCGCAAGGTCGCCGACCTGCGCCGGCTCGGCGTGCCGCTGGCCCGGATCAAGGACGTCCTCGCCATGGACGCCGGCCCGGCCGCCGAGGAGATCCGCGCCCACTGGGCCGAAACCGAAGCCGAACACGCCGCCCGCCGCGAACTGGCCCGCCTCCTCCTCGACCGCCTCCACGGAGAGAAGTCCGTCATGTACGAGGTCACCGTCCGCGACATGCCCGCGCGCAGGCTCCTCAGCGTCGTCCGCCGGGCCCACGAGGACGAGCTGATCCCGCTGGGCCGGGAACTGTTCATCCACCGCCTGCGGCGCGGCGGCGTCCCCCGGCCCGAGGGGATCGCCGGAGCGCCGTTCATGATCTACCACGGCGAGGTGAGCGGCGACAGCGACGGCCCCGTCGAGTGGTGCTGGCCCGTCCTCGACGACCAGGCGGCGGCCGCCGCGGCCGGGTTCCCCGACCTTGAACTCCGCACCGAACCCGCCCACCAGGAGGCCCGTGTCCGGCCGGAGGTCCCCGGCGGCCGGGCCGGCGCGACGAAGGCCGAACTCGCCATCGAAGCGCTGGCCGCGTGGGCCGCCCGGGAGAAGCGCACGCCCTCCGGCGCCGTCCGGCTCCTCCTCGTCCCCGACCCCGCGGGCCGGGGCACCGGCCCGATCGGGGAGTTCGCCGTGCCGCTGAAGTGAGCCCCGGGGCAGCGGGGACGCGACGGTTCACGCCCGGTTCACGTGGCCGCTTACGGCTGGGAGGCCCCTCGGCACGCGCGGGCTGCGAACTCTTCCCCGCGTCCGGATACGGTCAGTGGCCACATCGTCACACAGGACGAATGGTCCTTTAACCTGCGGGCAATCCAGCACGGGGAAGGTGTCCGATGGTGTGGACGACGCAGGACCAGTTGGCGGAAGCCCGCAAAAGGCCGATGAGGGCGGAGGGGACCCTGTACGGGGCCATCAAGTCGATCGCGGACGTGGCCGGCGATGCCGACCTCGACAACGAGACCCTTCTCGGCCGCCTCGTCCAGAACGGATCGCTCACGCCCGAGACGGCGAAGCGGCATCTCGCCCTGATCAGCGGATTCGGGGCGGTCAACGCCGGAATCGACCAGACGTACGAGATACTCCTGCTGGTCCGGTCCCTCCCGCAGACCTACGCCTACATCGACGGCGCGAAACTGCTGGTCGAGACACGGCGGCTCGCCGAGGTCGAATTCGTCCCGGAACGTCTCGCGAAGACCGACCAGATCATGGACAGCGTGCGGCGGGGATTCGCCGACGGAGCCGGCGGCCTGGGGCTGGGGATCGCCTACGAAGCCCTCGGCGAGCGCCACGCCACGATCGCGGAGACGAACCCGGCGCCGCCGGACCACCCCTACATCAACCAGGTCAGCCTCGCCTACACGCTGCTCACCTTCTCCTACTCGCCTCTGATCGGACTGGAGCAGGTCGGGGAGGACGTCCCGAAGGGCGACGCCCTCCTCACCTGGATGGGCGTGTGGAAGATCATCGGCTCCGTCATGGGCATCGAGGAGGACGGCCTCCCCGACACCTTCGACGAGGCGCGGCGACTGTGGGACCTCATCATCGCCAGCCCCGGGTACGGCCGCAGCGACGAAGGCGCCACACTCCTGCAGGCGCTCAAGGACCACGTCGCCGCCGGTCAGAAGGCGGAGACGCCGATCGATCTCATCGGCGAGCACGGGGACGCGGCCGTACTGGAACTCCTCAAGCCCAAGAAGGCGGGTTCCTGAGCGGCGCTCAGGAAACGGGCTGCCGCTCGTCCGCCCGAACCCGGTGAACACCGGACGCGGGAGCCGCCGAACCCGCCCGGCCGTCGCGGGCCCGCGCCGCCATTCCGAGGAAACCGCTGATCAGGACAGTGAGCAGTGCACCCGCCCCGAGGACGAGGAAGACCATGGCGAGGTTGATGTCGATCATGTGATGCACCTTCCCGAAGGGCTCCGAATTCCCTTCACGAATCGCCCGCCGTGACCAGGGTCACAAGACGCTTCGAATGGCATCGGAAAAAGATCTACAACCCAGTTTAGGTTTCCTTGCCGTCATTCTGGAGTTGCCGGACATGCGATGTGCGCCACAAAACCGAATGTGACGTGGACAACAAAAAGGTCATCCCCATGAAATGAGATGCCGACCGCACGGGAGGAAGTGCGCCCGCTCATCTCGCCACCTGCAAAAACGCGCGCCGTGGACCGTCGCCGGAAGGCGAGGATCCACGGTGCGCCGCCCGTCCGCGGAAAGCGGCCGACCTCCACGTACTGGCTTCCGCCCGTGCTCTTACGCCACATCCTCACGGAGTAGTTCCGCACGTGGGGGATCGCGGACGACTACGTCAGGCGGCACGGGGAGGGCCGGCATCGTGCGCCTGTTCCTTCACGCGTGTGACTCGCGGCCGATGATCGAGGTCTGGGACGCCGGAACGCGCCGTCCCGTCGCGGGGCCCGAGGACCTCGCCGCGACGTCCGGGCGCGGGCTGCGGCCGATGGCGGAACTCGTCGGGGAGCGGGGCGTCCGCCAGGTCGTGGAAGGTTCGCGTGCGAGGATGACCACATGACGGCATCGCCCCGCATCATCCACATTTCCTGGGGACGCATGGAGGTCGAAGGGCTACCGCCCAGCAAGGACTTCAAGCTGTACCCGGGGGGCGGCCGAGCATGGGACTGGGGCGAGCACGGAACCCGGCACGAACCAGGAATCCAGCCGGCGGACGTTCAGGAACTCCTCGACTGCGGATGCACGACCGTGGTGCTCAGCCGGGGTATGGAGCTGCGGTTGCACATCATGCCGGAAACCCGCGAACTGCTTCGAGCGCACGGCGTCGACGTTTACGTGGAAGAGACGACCAAGGCTGCGGACATCTACAACCAGCTGATCGACGAAGTTCCCGTGGGCGGTCTTTTCCATTCCACATGCTGATGGGGCCGCGCCCTTCCGCTGGCGCGCATGGCGTTCAGAGAGGGTGTTCGTGCGGTGGGGTGGCGCTGGCGTACGGGGCCGCCCCTCCAAAGTCAAGGGCGCCTTCGGCGTCGCTT
>NZ_BAAAMR010000145.1:0-20844 GCF_039529375.1 Actinomadura napierensis | reverse complement strand
GTCACCTGTGGATAACTATGGCCGGCGGGCATCTCCGGCTGAACAGGCGAAGCAGTCAAGTCGCCGTTCGGTTCCGTTGTTATTTGGCCGGAACCGGCCGCAGGGCGGCGGAGGATGTAAGGGTTGGACCCTCTTTGAACAGTTGCAAGAGGTTCGCCGGAATTGGGACGGCGTCTTTTGTGCTGTATCCGAGTTTCGCGATGTCGTCGGCCGTGGGGATCGGGTAGCGCAGGCCCTGGTCGGTGAGGAGGGAGAACGTCTGGAGCGGCTGGCCCGGGCCGGAGAGGGTGCCTGTGAACGTCCCGCCGCCGGGGAGGACGACCTGGTCGAGGCCGGACGAGGTCTGGCCGGACGGGGTGGGGAGGCTGCCGCCGATGGTGAAGCGGGCGTCGGTAGAGAGTGCGGACGCCTTCCGGTAGACGGTGCACAGAGGCTGGTAGGACTCGTACTGGACGATGTGGGGCGGCGAGTCCGGCAGGGAGCGGTTGTAGAGGTTCGTCTGCGACGGCCTGGACGCGGCTTCTGCAGGTGTGACGTCGCGGGGCGGGCCCGCTGCCAGGGAGTCGAGCAGGAGACGGGCCTGCGTGGCGGAGATGCTGGCGAGGCCGTCGGGAAGCTGGGCGTACCACCGTTCCGGGGTTCCGGCGATGGCGCCCACCCGGAAGACCTGGCCTGCGGGGGCCGGGGTGTTGCCGGGTCCGGGGAAGTCGTGGCCCTGCTCTGGGATGGCGGGGGCCGCGTAGTCGGGCCCTTGGGGCAGGCCGTTCAGCCAGCGTTCGTCCACTGCGACGGGCTGTTCGGCGCTGAGGCCGCGGGCGGCCTTCGGGGTGATGCGCATCCGGCTGTTGCGCCAGATGAGCCAGTCCTGGGAGCCGCCTCGGACGACCACGCCCTGAGCATCGGTGAGCGGACGGCCCCCTATATCGCGTCCCCCCACCAGCGAGACCGTGGAGCCGCCGAGGGGGGAAGTGGTGCGGGCGCATAGCGACCACGAGGTCTGGTTCGGCTTGCCCGGTGCGGGGAGGGACTCCGGGGCTCCCTGGATGCCCGTGACGGGGTCGCGGGGGTACTTCGCCAAAGACTTGGAGGAGACCGACTTGCGCTGGATCTCGGCCGTCGGCATCGCCAGGCGGGCGGAGGCGTAGTTGAGGAACGGGACCAGCTTGCTGTCCCGCCGGCTGTAGACGTAGGTGGCGCCGGTCTCCTTCTCGATGATGAGGACGCCAGGACGTTCCAGATTGCGGGCGCCGCCCTTGAAGATGAGGCCGGTGACACCGAAGCCGGCCGCGACCAGGACCGCCACCATGACGCCGCAGAGCGTCCCGACGCCGGTGCGGCGCAGCGGGGACTCCGCGGCGCTCGGACGGCCCTGGAGGAGCGCGAGGGCCACGCGCTGGGTCATCAGGCGGTGCGCCTGGTAGAGGTCCTTGCGGGTCTGCATCAGCCGGCCAGCCCGCGCAGCCAGGAGTACAGGTTCAGCAGGCCCATCGAGAGCGGCAGCAGGCTGACGATGAGCAGGATGTCGACGATGTCGCCGGCGCGGCCCCAGAACGGCGAGGGCTTGCGGACGGGGAGCCTCAGAGCCATCGCGGTCATGACGGTGACCGCCAGTACGGCGGGCAGGACCACGGTCAGCAGTGTCATGGCGGGCGTTGCCGTGACGGCCTGATGCAAGGCGAGGATGGCGAGACCGGTGAGGCCGGAGAGGAGCATCCAGAGGCGCTGGGATCGGCCGTGGAACACACGCGCGCGCAGGAGGAGCACCACGGACAGGCACAGGCTCATCGTCACGGGCAGCCATCCGTGCGTGGTCAGCAGGGCGAGCTGTGCGGCGAGGCCGGCCAGCCCTACGGCGGCCACCAGGCCCGTGGCGAAACGGTCGGCTTCGCGTGTGCGGCGTAGGAGCGTCGGGCCGTCGAAGGTCTGGGCGCTGCGCAACTCCTCGGCGTTCTCCGGGACGGGGGGCAGCGGGAGCCGTGCGAGGCGGAACGCCAGGGACGGGATCAGGGCCGTCACGGCGAGGCACAGGGACGCGTCGAATGCGGCCATTCCAGACGGCGACAGCCCGACGCCTTGGACGAGCGCGGCGGAGACCAGGCCGAGCAGGGCCACGAAGGCGATGCCGAGGAAGGTCGGCAGGCCGTCATGGACGGCGAAGGCGGAGACGACGGCGGCGAGGGTGACCGCCGCGAAGGCGGCTGCGAGATGGGGCGTTCCGAGGTGCAGGAGGGGCACAGGCCTGGCCGGCGCCAGGAGGCCGCCCAGGAACGCGTAGGGGAGCGCGCTGTAGCCCAGGACGGCTCCGGCACCCGAATCGCCGAGCGCGCGGGACAGGGCGATCCCCGCGAGCACGAGGACGACGGCCACGCCCGCGGAGGCGGCCGCCAGCAGCCCCCACGGCGGCCCCGAGAGGGCCACGCCCACCGCCCCCAGGCCGAGGGCGGCGGCGCCGGCGAGGAGGCCGAAGCGCCGGGTGGTCTCGGGGCGCCAGCGGTCGGCGTGCTCGTTCACGCCGGTCGCGACGACGTCGGCCACGTCGTCGAAGGCGACCTCGGGGAACTGGGCCAGCTCGGGCCGGAAGTAGAGGATCTCCCCGTCGCGGACGCCGAGGGCGGACAGCGACCGGGACTCGTCGAGCGGCGCCTCGTCCAGCCGTTGCAGCACCCAGCCGGAGTGCACGAGCCCGGCGTCCGCCAGATTATGGCCCGCGACCTGCAACAACGTCGGAAGCATGTGAGAAAGGGGAATGTCTCCGGGCAGCGAGAGGTCCAGCCTGCGGTGCGGGGCGACGACGACCACGCGGCACAGGTCGGCGCCCGTCGAGGTATTCACGCGACCTCCGATCGTTGCGATGACCGCACATTCACTATCAGCCGGGGCCGTTCTCCGCCACCTGGGGAATGGCTTTTGATCAACGCACGCACCACCCCGGGATCACTAGGATGACCCAAAATTGACTCCGGGTCATGGCGATGCGAAGGGACGCGGCCGTGGGAATCGTTGTGGTGCGGCGCCCGGAAAGACGGCGGCCGCCGCGGCTGCCCGAGGGCGAGCTCATGCTGGAGCCGCCCCCGGAGATCCCGGAGACCATCAGCCCGGGGTTCGCGAACGCCCTGATGTACCTGCCCATGGCGGCCAGCGGCGCCGCCATGGGGTTGATGTTCATGGGCGGCGCGGGGGGCGCCGGAGGCGGCAACCCGATCATGTGGGTGGCGTCCGGTCTGTTCGTCCTGTCGATGGTCGGCATGGGCTTCGGGCATATGGGGCAGGGCGCGGGCGAGCGCAAGCAGCGGCTGAACGGCGCGCGCCGCGACTACTACCGCTACCTGGACCAGATGCGCGCGCGCGTGCGAAAGGCGGCGGCACAGCAGCGCGAGGCACTGGAGTGGAGCGGCCCCAACCCCCGCACACTGTGGTCCCTGGCGCTGAGCCACCGGCTGTGGGAGCGGCGTCCCTCGGACGACGACTTCGGTCAGGTGCGGATAGGGCGGGGACGGCAGAGGCTCGCGCTGGACCTCATCGCCCCGGAGACGAAGCCGATCGAGGATCTGGAGCCGATGTGCGCCGGCGCTCTGCGGCGCTTCATGCGCGCCCATGCGACGGTTCCCGACCTGCCTGTCGCGGTCTCGTTGCCGGCGTTCGCCCGGATAGCGGCGACCGGGGACCCGATCGCGGTGAGGGCCATGGCGCGCGCGCTGGTGGCGCAGCTGGTCACCTTCCATACGCCGGACGATGTGCGCCTCATCGTCTGCGCGTCGCCTGACCGCATGAGGCAGTGGCAGTGGGCCAAGTGGCTGCCGCACTGCCTCCACCCCACGGAGCACGATGCCGCAGGGCCGGTGCGCCTTACGGGACACTCGCTTGCGGACCTGGAGCCCCTGCTCGAGGAGGACCTGAAGGACCGGCCCCGCTTCTCCCCCGGCATCGACACCCAGGACCTTCCGTTCCACGTGGTTGTCGTGGACGACGGCATCGTCCCGGCCGACTCGCAGATAGGCGCGGACGGCATCAAAGGGGTGTGCGTCATCGACCTGAGCGGCGCGGTGACGCCGACGTCGGACGCGACCATGCTGCGCCTTCACGTCACCGACGACGGCATGCGGATGCTGGAACGCGACCACACCGGCAAGGACGTGTCCAGTCCGCTGGGGAAGGCCGACGGGTTCACGCCGGTACAGGCGGAAGGGCTCGCGCTGCGTCTGGCGCCGCTGCGGGCGGGCGCCGCGGACGAACCGGAGCAGAACGCACTGGCCGGCAATCTCACGCTGACGTCACTGCTCGGCCTGCGCGGGCCCTACGACATCGACCCGCGATCCACCTGGCAGCCGAGAGCGTCGCGCAACCGGCTGCGCGTTCCGATAGGCGTGGACTCCGACGGCCGTACGGTGGAGCTCGACATCAAGGAGTCCGCACAGGGCGGCATGGGTCCGCACGGGTTGCTGATCGGTGCGACCGGTTCGGGCAAGTCCGAGCTGCTGCGGACGCTCGTCCTGGCCTTGGCGGTCACCCACTCCTCGGAGACGCTCAACTTCGTTCTGGTCGACTTCAAGGGCGGCGCGACGTTCCTTGGGCTGGAGCGCCTGCAGCACGTGTCGGCGGTCATCACGAACCTCGAAGAGGAGCTGCCGCTCGTCGACCGCATGTACGACGCGCTGCAAGGAGAGATGATCCGGCGGCAGGAGCTGCTGAGATCGGCGGGGAACTACGCCTCGCTACGCGACTACGAGCGCGCGCGCGAGCAGGGCGCCCAGCTGGCTCCGATGCCGACGCTGTTCGTGGTGCTGGACGAGTTCTCCGAGCTGCTGGCGGCCAAGCCGGAGTTCGCGGAGCTGTTCGTGATGATCGGCCGTCTGGGGCGTTCGCTGGGCGTGCACCTGCTTCTCGCTTCGCAGCGGCTGGAGGAGGGCAAGCTGCGCGGGCTCGACTCCCATCTGTCGTACCGGATCGGGCTTCGCACGTTCTCCGCCATGGAGTCGCGGGTGGTACTGGGCGTTCCGGACGCGTACGAGCTGCCGTCCCAGCCCGGCAACGGCTACCTCAAGGTCGACGTCAGCGACATGGTCCGGTTCAAGGCGGCGTACGTGTCGGGGCCGGTCGAGGAAGAGGCTCAGACACAGGCCGCCGCGTCCGGCATCGGGACACCACGGCAGATCCTTCCGTACAGCACGGCCTATGTCCCGCCACAGGCGCAGCAGCCCACGCCCGATAAGCCGACGGGCGGGCAGGAATCGGGAGAGACCCTCTTCAAGGCGGTCATCGGCCAGTTGGAAGGGCGCGGTCCTGCGGCCCACCGCATCTGGCTGCCGCCACTGGACGTCCCTCCCACGGTCGACCAACTGCTGCCCCCATTGGCGCCTACGCGCGAGCACGGCCTCACCGCCGAGGGGTGGGAGGGCCGCGGGCGTGTCGCCGCCGTGGTGGGGATCATCGACAAGCCGTTCGACCAGCAACGCGTCCCGTTCTGGGTCGACCTGTCGGCGGCGGCCGGCCATGTGGGCATCGCGGGCGCGCCGCAGACGGGCAAGTCGACGATCCTGCGCTCGCTCATCACGTCGCTCTCCCTCCTGCACACGCCGGAGGAAGTGCAGTTCTACTGCCTCGACTTCGGTGGCGGCACGCTCGGTGGCCTGTCGGGGCTGCCGCATGTGGGCGGTGTGAGCAACCGGCTGAACGCCGACCGCGTCCGCAGGACGGTCGCCGAAGTCTCCACGCTCCTCGAACGGCGCGAGCGCGAATTCGCCGAACGCGGTATCGACACCATCGCCACGTACCGGCGGCTACGCGCGGCCGGTCAGATGCCCGGGGATGGGTTCGGCGACGTGTTCCTGGTAGTGGACGGGTGGATGACGCTACGGCAGGAGTACGAGCACCTCGAAGAGGTCATCACCGACATGGCCGCGCGAGGGCTCGGCTTCGGCGTGCACGTGGTGGCGACGGCGGGCAAGTGGTCGGAGTTCCGGATGGGGATCCGGGACGTGTTCGGCACGCGCCTGGAGCTGCGGCTGGGCGACTCCTACGAGTCGGAGATCGACCGGCGGTTGGCGGAGAACGTCCCCGAGGGGCGTCCGGGACGCGGGCTCACCCGCGACCGCCTGCACTTCCTGGCCGCGCTTCCGCGGCTGGACGGGCGGGGCGCCGCCGACGACCTCGGGGACGGGGTGGCCAAGATGGTCGAGGCGGTCGCCGGAGCCTGGCAGGGGCCGCAGGCGCCGCCGGTGAGGCTGCTGCCCGACCTGCTGCCCTCGTCGGCCCTGCGAGAGGCTCTCGGGGCCGCTGAGACGCCGAAATGGCGGGTTCCCATCGGCATCGACGAGGACGCCCTGGCGCCCGTCCTGCTGGACTTCGCCGCCGACCCGCATTTCGTGGTCGTCGGTGACACCGAGTGCGGCAAGTCGAACCTGCTCCGGACGATCACGGAGGGCATCGTGGCGGGGCACGGCCCGGACGAGGCCAAGCTGATCTTCATCGACTACCGGCGGGCGCTCCTCGACACGGCCGACACCCTCCACCGCGTCGGCTACGCCGCCTCGGCGTCCGCCGCCGCGGAACTGGTGACCGACCTGGTGGACGCCCTCAACGACCGTCTCGCGCCGGCGGACCTCAGTCCGGAGCAGCTGCGTAAGCGGTCCTGGTGGAAGGGCTCCGACGTGTTCGTCGTCGTGGACGACTACGACCTCGTCGCCACGGCCAACAACCCGCTGTTGCCGCTGCTGGACCTTCTCCCCCAGGCGCGGGACATCGGCTTGCATCTCGTCATGTCCCGGACCATGGGCGGGATGGGCCGCGCCCTGTACGACCCGGTCATCCAGCAGTTGAAGGACCTGGCCGCACCGGCGCTCATCATGTCCGGCAGCAAGGAGGAGGGGCCGCTGTTCGGGGAGGTACGTCCAACGCCACTGCCGGTGGGGCGCGGGACCCTCACCGACAGGCGGAACGGCGCGCGCCTGGTGCAGACGGCCGCGCTCGACAACGCATGACGGGGTCTGGCGGCATCACTCAATGGTGAGCGCCGATGGTGCCGCCCTCCGTACCGGTGACGATCGGCTCCTCGGCCTCTTCCTCACTGCCCAGGACGACCTTGCCGGGCCGCCAGCCGCGACGCCTCCCCATGGGGATGACGATCCCGCACAAGGCCGCCATGGCGGCGAGGCCCACCGCACCTGCCGCGACGCCGATCGCCATGTCCTTGGTATGGCCGTCCGTGTGCGAGGGCGCCGCAAGCTTCGCCGGGTGCAGTGAGGGCTGTGCCTCGGCCGTTGCGGCGGCGTCCTCGCCCGGCACTATCGCGGTGACGGCCTGAGTCGGGTTCACCATGCCGCGCCCTGTGCCGTCGCCGACGTTCCCATCCGCGGTCGACAGGATGCGCCGGACCACCTGGTCCTGGTGCAACCCGGGATGGCCGGCTCGTACCAGGGCGGCAACACCCGACACGTAGGCGGCGGCGAAACTGGTCCCCTCTGCCTGTGGGTTGTAGCCGCCACCGGGCCACGGGATGGTCAGGTCCTTGCCGGGAGCACTGATATCCACCCGGGACTGCAGGCCGGACGACTCGATGCGGTGGCCGTCCTCACCCAGTGACGCCACGGATATGACCCCCGGATAGCTCGCCGGGTACGCGGGGCCGTCGTTCCCGTCGTCCTTGGTCGCGTTGCCCGCGGCGGCGACGATGACCGCGTCGTGGTCCTGCGCGTAGTGGACGGCCTGCTGCAGCGCGCTGGAGGGGGCGGCCGCTATGGAAACGTTGATGACCTGTGCGCCGGCGTCGGCGGCCTTGCGGATCGCACCGGGAAGGCGTTCGCCGCCGTGCTCGTCGCGGTCGGCGTTCTGCTGCTTGACGATGACGAGCCGGGCCGCGGGCGCGACACCGGTGAGCGGGACTCCCTGGCCGTTCAGGTCGCGCCCGGCGATCAGGGCGGCGACGCCGGTGCCGTGACCGGCGCAGTCCCTTTTGCCCGTTCCGGTGAGGTCGGTGTAGTCGGCGACGCGACCGTCCAGCATCGGATGGCCGGTGTCCACACCGCTGTCTATGACGGCCACCTTCACGCCCTGCCCTTGGGTGAGGCTCCACACGCGCTGGAAGGCGAGCCGCTTCTGCGCCCACGGTTCCGTGATCGTCCCGCGGTAGCCGCGTGCCAGGTCACAGGCGACCGGTGCAGAAGAGACCGGTGGCGGCGCAGTACTGGACGGCTTAGGGGACGGCTTGGCCGAGGGCTTGGCGGACGGCTTCTGCGTGGGCTTCGCCGAGGGTTTCCCCGAGGCGGAGGTCTCCGGCGTAGCCGCGGCGATGTGACGTGCGGACGCCGGTACGACGGCGGCGGACGCCGATACGGCCGGAAAAGAGGTCGCTAAGACACCGGCCGCAACGAGTCCGATCGCGCGCATCGCCTTCTCCCCCGGGGGCATGGGTGGCTCGGCGAACGACTGTAGAGGAATCCTTACCGGGTTGGCATCATGCGTGTGGGCGAGCTGTCAAGAAGCGGTCCTTCGGTGCTCGCGCCACAGACGCATGGTCATCAGAACCGCCGCGATCGCCGCCCCTAGTAGGAAACCCACCAGGAAGCCGGTGCGCGAGTCCTCCGGCGCGAAGGCCAGCCAGCCGCCGCAGACCGCGATGATGAACACCGCGTAGCAGGCCACGAACGTGTAGAAGCGCTTGCTCCAGAAGAACCGCTTGGCCGGCATGTCTGGCGGGGCCTGCAATTCCGCGTCCGGTCCCAGGCTCGCCGCCTTGGCGCGCTTGAAGTACTCGAACTGCACCCAAGTGCCGCACGGCTCCCAGCCGTCCGGTGCCAGGCGCCCCTCGACGGCCTTGCGGCGGCCTGGCAGGACGGTCTCGCGCCGGTACTCCCATCGCTGCGGCCGCTCGCCGTCACGGCGGCAGACGAAGCGGCCGACGGAGTCGACCCGTTCGACCTCCCAGCCCTCGTCGCCGAACCGGTTCAGCATCTTTCGGTCCTGGAAGGCGTCGGCGGTCCAGCGCCACGTCTGCGCGGACGCGTCCGGTGGGGAGCCGCCGTCCCAGGCCCCGCCCTCCGACGGGACCAGCCGCGCGGCGAACTCCTCTACGGGACCGAACTCCTCTTCTGGGGCGGACCCCGATTCCGCTATGTAGGCGGCAAGGTCGTCGACCGTCCCTGCCACCTCGTCCGCGGGGACACCACTGCCGCGCAACCGCTCCGCCAGGTCCTCGAAGTAGGGAGTGGTCATCGGATTCCTCCTTGCGCGAGCACGTCCCGTACGGACCCGTCGAACGTCAGCCAGAGCGCCCCCTGCTCGGCGAGCGTCGAACGGCCCTCGTCCGTGAGTTGGTAGTAGCGGCGCCCGGGGCCCCGTTCGGCGACCCGGTACTCGGCGTCGACGAGGCCGGCCTCCTCCAGGCGGTTCAGCACCGGATAGAGGGTGCCGCCCTTGATCTGGCCCAGGCCCGCCTTGTCGAGCGTCTTGGCGATCTCGTATCCGTAGCTCTCGCCGCCGGTCAGGCTGGCGAGCACCAGCAGATCGAGAACGCCTTTGAGCCAG
This sequence comes from Actinomadura napierensis, assembly GCF_039529375.1. Classification (NCBI taxonomy): domain Bacteria; kingdom Bacillati; phylum Actinomycetota; class Actinomycetes; order Streptosporangiales; family Thermomonosporaceae; genus Actinomadura; species Actinomadura napierensis. The sequence goes on along the minus strand of NZ_BAAAMR010000145.1, from coordinate 11,325 downwards.
CTAGCGCGTCGGTCGGCGACCATGGCGGCCCTCCTCACAGCCGTACGGACAGGGGCACAAACTAGCTCCCGACAGGGACGACATTGGAATTCCGCGCCTTCGTGGTGATCCAGGGGAGGACCGCCATGCTGAGCACGTCGATGAAGATGTGCAGGCACACGGGCACGAGAAGGCTGCCGCTCGACAGGTAGAGGTTGGTCAGCGCGTAACCGACCCCGGCGACGAGGATCATTCCGGCCCATCCCTGGTACACGTGTCCGACGGTGAAGGCGGCCAAGGCCAGTGTGGCCGCCATCGTCACGTTCAGCCCGAGGACGTCCACCCCCAGGGCGATGAGGAACCCCCGGTACACGAGTTCCTCCGAGACGCCCGCCGTGACGGCCATGGCGAGCGCGTACCAGCGCTCGGTGGACGTTCTGGGGAGCATCTCCTTGATCTGGCTGTTCTTCGCCAGACTCTTGCCGGCACGTGCGCTCCGGTAGGAGAGCCACGCGAGCAGGGGCGTGGTCACGGCTATCGCGACCAGAGCGGTGATTGCGAAGGCCGGCTCTTCCGGGGCTCTCACCCCGATGTCCGAGAGATGAACGCCAGGCGAGACGAGCAGCATCAGCACCGCCAGTGCGGCGGCCCACCACGAGCCTGAAATCCACCGGCGGAACATGCCGATCAGTGCGTTCGGGTCCTGGTCGCGCCGTTGTCGCATGCGGTCGTAGGACCGCTTTCCCCACAGGCCTTCAGCCAGCACGTAGCCGATCAGCGGCACCGCCAGGCCGAGCCCCAGCGGCGAGAAGTCGGGCGAGATCTGCACCGGCCACCTCCGTCTCGTCCAGCATGACGATCTAGACGGTAGAGCAAGCTAGTTAGCAATGCAACCTAGATAGCTCCAAACGACCCCACGCGGACATCCGTCGCTAAACGGAACGATCACTCGGAATAGCCGGAAGGATCTTGCGGTTGCAACTAACGTGCGAACCCCGACCGGCGGGGTAACACGTACGTCACGTCCACGACGACCCCCTGGAGGCAAGCCATGCCCAGCAGCATCCTGCGGCCCCGCGCCGGCGCCGGCCACAAACACGTCAAGTCGACGTCCCTCCGCGCGCTCGCGGTCGCCGCGCGCCTGGAACGACACCACGCCCCGGAGGGCCCACCGGGCGGCTCCCCCGGCCGGGACGAGCAGCCGCCGCCCGAGCGGCGGACGCCGGACCCGGCCTGACCCCAGCGTGCACCGGCCACATCCGGCCGCCGCGACCGAAGCCCTCGCGCACCCGCGCGAGGGCTTCGGCGCATCACGGCGAAGGGCTAGATCAACCGATCTGCGAACCGCATACCATCTTGTGGCCATAGTCTTGCGGAACGAGCCGGAAGCGACGGGGAGCGAGTGGTGTGACGGACAGGACGATGCCGGACGCCCATCCGCTGCGGTCGGGCGACCCGACCGAGCTGGGTGGATACCAGATTCTGGGCCGCCTGGGCGAGGGCGGGCAGGGCGCGGTCTTCCTGGGCCGGCCGGCCGGCGCGGACGGCACCGCCCGTGCTTCCGACCATGTCGCGATCAAGCTCCTGCACGGCGGCCTCACCGGGGACGAGTCCGCACGGGCACGGTTCGTCCGCGAGCTGGAGGTCGCCAAGCGGGTGGCCAGGTTCTGCACCGCGCAGGTCCTGGACGCCGACGTCGCGGGCGACCAGCCGTACATCATCAGCGAGTACGTCCCCGGGCTGTCCCTGCACAGCGTGGTACGGCACGAGGGACCCCGTACCGGCGGCGCGCTCGAGCGCCTCGCCATCAGCACGTTGACGGCGCTCACCGCGATCCACCAGGCCGGCATCGTGCACCGCGACTTCAAGCCGCACAACGTGATGATGGGCCCGGACGGCCCCCGTGTCATCGACTTCGGGGTGGCGCGCGCGCTGGGCGCGGCCGGTGAGACGCAGAACGTCGGTACGCCCGCCTACATGGCGCCCGAGCATTTCACCGGCGGCCAGGTCGGACCGGCGTCCGACATGTTCGCCTGGGGCACGACCATGGTGTTCGCCGCCACGGGACGGCCCGCCTTCGGCAACGACGAGATGGCGACCGTCATGCACCGGATCATCACCGGTGAGCCGGACCTCGGAGATTTGTCCGGACCGATGCGCGATCTGGTCCTGGCGTGCCTGGCCAAGGAGCCGTCACAGCGTCCCACCGCGCGGGAGGCGCAGGAGCGGCTCGTGGGAGCGGCCAGCGGCACCTCCGGGGCTCCCGTGCCCGTCCCGCCTCTGCCGACGTTCCCGGGGCTTCCCGTGGAGAACGCGGCGTCGCCGTTCGCGGGGTCGACCGATCCGAACGCCTCCCCCTCGGCGATGGCCGGAGCGGTACTGCCGCCCGACCACGTCACCGATCCCTCAGGCCGGCGCGGCACGACGGCGCCGCAGCCGCCTCCATACAGCGAAATGACGCCGCAGCCGACGGATCCTCGCTACGCGCCCATGCCGGTCCCTCCTGGTCCTCCTGGGCCGCCCTATGGGGAGGCGCCGGGCGGCGGTAAGCGTGGACGTCTCGTACCGATCGCAGCCGCGGCGGCGGTGGCGGCGGTCGTCGTGGGCGGCGGCGCGGTGTGGGCGGCCACAAGGTCGGGCGGCGGACAACACGACCGGCCTATGGCGGCGTCCGACAAGGGGCAGACCGGGCAGGAAGGCGCGTCCGGCACCGGCGGTACCGCGGGATCGGCGAAGAGCCCTACGAAGAGCAAGCAGCCGCCAGCCAAGGGCAAGCAGCAGGGGCAGGATCCCGCTCACCCGAACAAGAAGCAGGGCGGCAAGCAGCAGCAGCCGGGCGGTCCGGCGCCCACCACGGGCACCGGCGGTGGTGGCGGCGGGTCCACCACCGTCAACGAGCCGCCCAACAAGTACACGCCACAGCAGGCGTGCGGCAGCGGCTACAACATCCAGCGGTCGTTGGCGGGCTCGGGTGGCACCGCCTACCTCCTGTACAGCAGCAGCAGCAAGCAGAACTGCGCCGTCACCATGAAGACCAGGAACGTCGGTAAGAGCTCCTCGGTGTCGGTGTGGCTACAGGCCCAGGGCGGCAGCCGTAAGGCCGACAGCGGCTCCTACGCGTGGTACGCGGGCCCGGTGTACGTGAAGGCGCCCGGCGTGTGCGTCCGGTTCGGAGGCAACGGCGCCACCGCCCCCTACGGCAACTGCGGCTGACGCCTCTGCCGGAGCCGACCGGAGTACCGTCCGGCCCCTGGAAATCCCGGCGGAGAAAAGTGAAGGCCACCCTCGCGCCTGGGTGGCCTCTGCATCGGTCGTTCTTCGCGTTGGCGGACGGGTCGACGTTCGGTGGACCGTAGCCGACCCGCCGCGGTTCGACGTGCCGCACGGTCCCTGTAGCCCGGGCGGCGTGGTTTGGCGGTTTTCCGGGAGTGTCAGTTACGGGAGGCGATGAGGTGGTCGAAGTCGCCGTCCTTGGCACCGAGGATGAGAGCCTCGATCTCCGGGCGGGTGTAGATGAGGGCGGGGCCCTCGGGGTGGCGGGAGTTGCGCATCGCGACCTGCCCACCGGGCAGCTCGGCGATCTCTACACAGTTCCCCTGGGAGTTGCTTCGCCGGGACTTCAGCCACCGCGCCCCCTGGAGCTTGGTGGCGGGCATCCCGTTGTCGTAGTCGGTCTGGAGCATCATGTCTCTCTGAGAAAATCACCAAGAAGCTCGACGGTGCGTTCCGGGGTCGCACTATCGACGCACAGGCGTTCCATCGCCTGCAGATAGGTGTCGACGTCGTCGCGCTTGTCCAGGTACATCGCGCCGGTGAGGTTCTCGACGTAAACCACGTCCGGCAGGTCCTGCTCGGGAAAGCGCAGGATCGTGAACGCCCCTCCCTCGGCGGCGTGGCCGCCGAACCTGAACGGCATGATCTGGATGGTGACGTTGGGCAGCTTCGACATCTCGATGAGGTGCTCGAACTGGCCCCGCATCACCTCCGGCCCGCCGATGGGACGCCGCAGCGCCCCCTCGTCGATGACCGCCCACAGACGCGGTGCGTCCGGGCCGGTGAGCCGTTCCTGCCGTTGCAGGCGCAGTTCCACGCGCTGGTCGATCTCGTGTTCGGCGGCTCCGGCGTTGCCCAGGCGTATGACCGCACGCGCATACCCCTCCGACTGCAGCAGTCCCGGAACGAACTGCAGCTCGTACGTGCGGATCAACGCCGCCGACTCCTCCAGGCCCACATAGGTCTGGAACCAGCCGGGCAGGACGTCGTTGTACCGGTGCCACCACCCGGGGGTGTTGGCCTCCCGGGCCAGCTGTATCAGCGCATCGCGCTCGGCCTTGTCGCCGACGCCGTACAGCGTGAGCAGGTCGTCCACGTCGCGTTCTTTGAAGCTGACGCGCCCGAGCTCCAGGCGGCTGATCTTCGACTCCGACGCGCGGATGACATAGCCGGCGTCCTGACGGGTCACGCCCCTCTGCTCGCGCAGACGGCGCAGCTGCGACCCGAGCAGGATCCGACGAACCGTCGACCCGCTTCCCGGCGTCTCTGGAGTCACGCCCAACCTCCCGGCTATTCGGCGGACAGCGAACCTAGTGTGCCACTGGCCTCCGTGTCCTGCGGTTACCTCCGATCACCCGAGTGCATCGCGGTAGTCCCACACCCACACAACCCGGATGCACGTGCATTGGGCCTTGCATTCGCACGCTACGATGCGCAGGATAACGCACGAGACTTCCGAGCCACGGCTGCACAACGAGATCACTCTGCGGGGTCCGGGGAATGACGTCACGCCATGCGCACGACGACACGCGGTGGGAGCTCGGCCCCCTCACGGGGCCGGCGGTCCCGCGGGACCATGCCGTGCGCTCGACGCCCGTACCGGAGTCGTCCGACCTGCCCCCGCGCCTGGACGCGGCCGTGACCGCGCTTACGGAGCTCTCCGGGCCGACGGTCTCCTTCATCGTCCGGCCCGATCCCGAGTCGGTCACCGAGGCCCGGCACTTCGCGCTGTCCCGGCTGACCGGGTGGGAACTGCCGGAACTGGCCGACGACGTGGGGCTGGTGGTCTCCGAACTCGTCACCAACGCGCTGCGGCACAGCGGCAGGGCGGCCTGCGGACGGCCGGGCGACGACGTGCACCGCGAGGGCGTGTACGACGACCCGGCCGATCCGCTGGGCTCCGCGCCCGCCGCGATACGGCTGCGGCTCGTGCACAAGAACCCCTGGCTGCTCTGCGGGATCATGGACGCCAGCCGGTCCGCCCCGCGCCGCAAGGAACCCGACTACATAGCCGAGACCGGCCGCGGACTGCATCTGGTCGAATCGTTCAGCGTTCGATGGGGATGGCGCACGCTGCCCCAGGGAAAGATCGTGTGGGCGCTGTTCCGTTCGCCGTGAGGCGCGCACGCTGTGCGGGACCGCGCCGTGAAGGACCACACCGAGAGGGACGCCGCCGAGAGGGATACGCCCCGCCCCACTGGGTATAGGGGACTGTCCCACGATGAGCGGCAGAGAGGGAGCACCGGTGGACTTCGCCGTCGAGCACCGCGTCGAAAAGGGCCTCACCGTCGTCAAGATCAGTGGCGAGATCGACGTCTTCACCAGCCCCCGGCTGCGCGAGGAACTGCTCGGCATCATCGACAACGGCGGGCTGCACCTGGTCATCGACCTGGGCGAGGTCACGTTCCTCGACTCAACCGGCCTCGGCGTGCTGGTCGGCATCTACCACCGGCTCCGGGCGCGCGACGGCTCGATGTCGTTCATGGGGGTGAACGACCGGGTCCGGCGCGTCTTCCACGTCACCCAGCTCACCAAGATCTTCGTGCTGCACCGGTCGCTGGAGGACGCCATCGCCGCCCACGAGGCCGCCGCGTCCTGACCGCGGCCGGCCCGCATGGCTCCGCGAGCCGCGTCTCCCCGTCGAGATGACGGATTTCCTCCCAGTTTGGGACCGGTCCATCGCGGAGTTATCCACAGTTCGCCGTGAAGGCGCCGCGTCCGGTCGCAACCGGTACGGTGAGTCAGAGATCAAGCCCGCCGCCTGGGCCCGGCCCACCGACGCGCGCGGTGCTGACCGCCAGCCGATCATCGAACGGACGGGAGCGCTCCGTGGCAGAACAGCCGCTGCATGAGCACACGCTCGGCAATGGCCTGCGCGTGGTGGTCTGCGAGGACCATGTCGTACCGCTGGCAGCCGTGAACATCTGGTACGGCGTCGGCTCGCGGCACGAGCGGGCCGGCCGCACCGGGCTCGCCCACCTCTTCGAGCACCTGATGTTCCAGGGCTCGGCCAACGTCGCCGAAGGCGAGCACGCCGCGCTGTTGGAGAGCGCCGGCGCCGCGTTCAACGCGAGCACGTCCTTCGAGCGCACCAACTACTACGAGACGGTCCCCGTCAGCCATCTGGAACTGGCCCTGTGGCTGGAGGCCGACCGGATGGGCACGCTGCCCGCCGCGCTCACCCAGGCCAACCTCGACAACCAGCGCGACGTGGTGAAGAACGAGCGCCGCCAGCGCTACGACAACCAGCCGTACGGCACGGCCTTCGAGCGGCTGTGCGCGCTCACGTTCCCCGAAGGCCATCCGTACGCGCACACCCCCATCGGCTCCATGGAGGACCTGGACGCGACCACCCTCGAAGACTGCGCCGACTTCTTCGGGACCTGGTACGCGCCCGGCAACGCGGTCCTGTCCGTCGTCGGGGACGTCGACCCGGAGAAGACGATCGACGCGGTCGAGCGCTACTTCGGCGGCATCCCGGCCGGCCCGCGCAAGCCGCCCGCGCGGCCCGGCGACCTCGGGCCGCTCGCCGGGGTGCGCGGCGAGACCCTCGACGAGGAGGTCCCGTCCCCGGCGTACTTCGCGATGTTCACGCTGCCCACCGACGGCGGCGACGACATCGAGGCGGCCGAGCTCGCGGTGGAGATCCTCGGCGGCGGCTCCGGCTCGCGGCTCTACGACCGGATGGTCCGCCGCGACCAGATCGCCACGGAGGTGTGGGCCGGGGTGACCCGGCTGGCGACCGGCCAGTCGCTGGCCATCGTCGACGCCATCGGGCCGGAACCGGAAAAGATCGCCGCCGTGCTGGACGAGGAACTGGCCCGGTTCGCCGCCGACGGCCCCGACGCCGACGAGGCCGCCCGCGCCACCGCGCAGGCGGAGCGGGGCTTCCTGGAGCAGACCGAGACGGTCACCGGGCTGGCCAACGCGCTCTCCCAGAACGCCACCCAGTTCGACGACCCCGCCCGGGTCTTCACCGGCCCCGGGCGTGCCGCGGCCGTCACCGCGGACGCGATCAAGGAGATGGCGGGCCGCTGGCTCGCCCCGGGCGGCCGCACCGCCCTGACCTACGGAGGTACGCCGTCGTGACCGGTCCCAGCCCCGACCTGCCTCCCGGTACCGCGGGCCTGGCCCTGCGGCCCCGTCCGGTCCCCGGGCCGGTTGCGCCGTGGCAGTTCCCGGCCGGCACCGCGGGCCGGGTCCCCGCCGGGCCCGGCACCCTGCGCGTCGACCTGCCCGGACGGCGCCTCGCCGCGGTCAGGCTCGTGCTCCACGCGGGCGCGGGCCGCGAGCCCGAGGGCTTGGACGGCGTCGCCACGCTCACCGCGCACACATTGCTGGAGGGCACCGAACCCGGCGGCGGCACCTCGCTGACCGCCGCGTTCGAACGGCTCGGCGCCAGCCTCTACGCCTCGGCCGACCTGACCGCGCTGCGGATCGCGCTGGACGTGCCGGTGACCCGGCTCGGTCCCGCCCTGGAGCTGTTCTCCTCCGTGCTGCGCGGGCCCGCGCTGGACGACGCGGACGTTCGGCGGCTCGTCCGCGAGCGGCTGGAGGAGATCGCGCAGGAGGACGCCGATCCCGGATCGCGCGCCATGCGGGAACTGCGCGCGGTCATGTTCCCCGCCGAGGCCCGCGCGTCCCGGCCGACCGGAGGCACCCGCGGCTCGGTCGGCGCGCTCCAGGGCTCGGACGTCCGTGCCTTCTACGGCTCGGTGGTGCCCGCGGAGGCCACCGCGGTCGTCGCCGGAGATCTCACCGGCACGGACGCCGACGCGGCCCTCAGCGCGGCGCTGGAAGGCTGGGCTGGAACCGGCGGGCCCCTCCCGACCGCCGATCGGATCCTGCCCGAGTCGGCCGCCAGGATCGTCGTGGTGGACCGTCCGGGCTCCGTGCAGACCTACATCAGCCTCGCCCACGGCGTGCCCGACCGCTCCCACCACGACTGGCCGTCCCTGATGGTCGCCTCACATGTGCTGGGCGGCGGCCTCACCTCGCGGCTCAACGCGGTACTGCGCGAGGAGAAGGGCTACACCTACGGCGTCCGCGCCGGGCTGCTGCGGATGCGGCACTGCGGGGTGTTCATCGCCCAGGGCGCCGTGCACACCGAGGTCACCGGCGACGCGGTCGCGGACGCCCTCACCGAGCTGCGCGGCGTCATCTCCCGGGGAATCGACGCCGAGGAGCACGGTTCGTCCGTGCGGGCGCTGGCGGACCGGGCGCCCGCCGAGTACGAGACGGCCCGCGCCGTCGCCGCCGAACTCGCCGACGCGTCCGCCAACGGGCTGGGCGCCGACTACCCCAGCAGCTACCTGGCGGCCGTCCGGGCGTCCACGCCCGACGGTGTGGCCCGCGCCTACAGCAAGCACATCGACCCCGAGGCGCTCACCATCATCGCCGTGGGAGACGCCGCGCAGATCCGCGAACCGCTGGAGAAGCTCGGCTACGGCCCGGTCACCGTCACCTCGAAGGAGGAATGACCTCTCCCGCCTCACGCCGTGCCGCCGAGCCGCGGCTCCACGCCGGGGAACGGCGGCACGGGCGAACCGATGGCATGGTGGATTCCGTCTGACATTCGCGGGGGGACGCTCCCCGCGCGTCGGGAGAAGGGAACGGCCGGTGTCCTACGGGCAGATGGCAGGCGGCCCGTCCGTCGACACGATCCTCGCCGAGCCCCATTGCAAGCCGGGCGGCGTCGTGGCGGGCAAGGTCCATGTGCGCGGCGGAGACCGTCCCCTCGAGGTGCGGCACGTGACGCTGGCGCTGATGCCGCGCATGCGGAGCGGCCACGGCGAGACGGCCGGCCCCGAGGTCTACCGTGGCGCGCTGACCCGCCGCTTCACGCTGGATCCGGCGCGGCAGCGCGACCTGTCGTTCTCCATCCCGCTGCCGTACGAACTGCCGTTCACCACCGTCCTCGGACGGGAACTGCCCGGCTTCACCATCGGGCTGTGCACCGAGGTGGACGTGGCCGGACAGCCCGACCCCGGCGACATCGACCCCATCTCGGTGGAGCCGCTGGAATCCCAGCAGTGGGTGCTCGCGGCCATCGCACGACTCGGCTTCCAGATCAGGGACGTCACGTTCGAGGAATCCGAGCTGCGCGGCGTCACCCGGCACCTGCCGTTCCACCAGGAGATCCACCTCGCGCCGCCGTCCGCCTTCCAGGGCCGGCTCGACCAGGTCGGCCTGACCTTCGTCGCCAGCCCGCGCGAGGTGACCTTCGTCCTGCGCGCCGAGGGCCGCACCGCCGCGTCCGACGAGTCGTTCGGCGTGTTCACGGTCGGCCACGCCGAAGCCGCCGAGACGGACTGGAACGCCAAGATCGGCAAGTGGCTCGACGAGGCCGCCGCACTCCCCCGGGCAGCCAACCCCAGCCCGCCGCCCGGAGGCTCCCCGTACGGCGACCAGGGCGCCTTCCCGCCGCCGCCTCCCTCACCCGGACAACCGGCCCCGGGCGGCGAATACGGCAGGCCGGGCAACGCCCAGTTCCCGCCACCCGCCCCCGCACCGGGCGAAGCTCCCGCCCCCTTGCAGCCTCCCGGCCACGCGGCCGCAGCATCCCCTTTCCCGCCTCCATCCCCTCCCCCGGGCGGCGCGGGATTCCCAGGCGGCCCCGGCCCGGCCTACCCGTCCGGCCCCCCAAGAGCCCCCTTCCCACCCCCACCCGGCAACCCGCCCGGCCTACCGGGCGCGGCCGGTGCGCCCGGCAGCCCGTTCAACGCGCACGGCAGCCCGCCCGGACTACCGGGCCCGTCCAGCGCCCCCGGCAGCCCGCACGGCGGCCACGGCTTCGCGCCACCGGCCGCCGGCGCGGCACCCCCATATTCACCAGGCGGCTACCCACCTCCCGCAGCCCCCGGCTTCCCGCCCCACGGAGTCCCCGAAGGCGCAGGCTCGTCCTACCCATCGGGCCCAGGCGGCGCCAACGCACCGGCAGGCGGATTCCCGCCACCTCCTGTACCGCCAATGGGCGGAAACCACGGCAACCCACCCGGCTTCCCGTCCGCCCAACCGGGTGACGGATCCGCGCCAGGCGCCTTCCCACCGCCGCCCAGCGCACCTGGTCATGCACCCGGCGGCTTCCCACCACCCGTCGGCGGCTCCGGCCCCGCAGGGGCCCACGCGCCCGCCGCACACTTCTCACCGGGCCCGGGCAATGCACCCGCCGGCCACGCCTCCTATCCGCCACCCGCCGCCGCTCCGGCCGGCCACGGCGGCGCCTCGGCTCCTCCGCCCGCCCCCGGAGGCCCACCATTCGCAGCCGGCAGCCCGCCAGCCGCGCATGGAAGTCCGCCACCGGCACCTGGAGGCCCGCCTCCTGCTTTCGGCGGTCCGCCGCCACCCGCGCCTGCCGGGCCCGTGCCGTACGCACCCGCTGGGCCACCGCCTGCTCCTCCAGGCCCCGCCGCCTATCCGCCGCCGATGCACGTCCACCATGGTCACCACCGCCACCACTACGGACCCGGACTCGGCACCGCCGGGCTGGTCGGCGGCGCGGTCGTGGCGGGCGTCGCCGGAGGCATGGCCTTGGATGCCATCGGCGACGCAGCCGGAGACATCGCTGGAGACATCGCCGGTGACGTCGCCGCCGAGGTCCTCGGCGGCCTCCTAGGCGGCCTCTTCGGCTGACCACACCGAACCTCCGCCACGCCCCCACCACCGAACCGCCGCCCCGCCGGCGGCCCTCAGCGCTGTTCCGGCCGCCGTCCCAAAGCCGACATCCCTGGCTGCCACCAAGGACAGAACCCCCGGCACGCCCGCCACCGAACGCCAGCCCACCGACGGCCCGTCAGCGCTGCTCCGGCCATCGCCACGAAGCCGACACCCGGCCTGCCGCCAAGGATTCAACCCTCGGCACGCTCCGGCTAGTGAACACCGCCCCACCGGCGGCCCGTCACCGCCGTCCCAAAGCCGACGTCCTGGCCTACAACCACAAGGAGCGAACTCCCGGCATGCCCCGGCCTCAATTACCGGCCCACCGATGCCCATCGGCCCGCGGGACTGTCTGAAAGTCTGTGGGTGAGGCGGTGATCGGTTTTCAGTTCAGGGTGATGCGGTCACCGTAGTGCA